>JAHPYV010000177.1 GCA_019058495.1 Promethearchaeati archaeon | reverse complement strand
ATTACCCTTGCACTGTTTTACTACTCTATTTTTAGCGCGCTATTATTAATCTGCACATAAGTCGGCTACCTCCTTCGCAGATCTAAAGACCTTTCCTAACGTATTTGATCTGGTTGCTGTCTTGGAGGGGTTATCGGAACTGAGGATCTCAGAGCTTGAACTCCAACTATCTACCTTAGCCCTTCTCCTCCTCGTATCCTATGGCGTTCTCAATATCCCAAACCCGTGCCAAGAAATCTTCGGAATCGTTTTTTTTTGGTCAAACGAAGATCTTAAATACGTCAGGGCCATCTCACCTCGTAGAATTATCTGGAGGGAAAGAATATGGTGAATGCTATAGTTCATTTGGAAATACCTGTAACTGACCTTGGCAAGGCAAAGAGCTTCTATTCCAAGCTGTTCGGATGGAAAGTTGATCTGATGCCAGAAATGAACTACGCACTTTTCGACACCGGCACACCACCCAATGGTGGCTTCAACAAGGTCGACAAAATAGGAACCGGCGGATGCATGCTGTACATTCATGTTGACGACATTGAAAAGAAACTCAAAGAAATCAAGAAAGCCAGCGGCAAGACCGTAATAAAAAAGACAGCGATTCCTCAGTTTGGCTGGAATGCCACATTCAAAGATATCTTCGGCAACATCTTAGGCCTATTTACGCCAGAGATGAGATAGAGCACACGAACTATCAATGCCTGACTGACACTCATCTTCTTTTTCTGAGCAGACATCTGAATTATCCTCGCGCGTCAACATGGAGGACATCCGCACCGCGATCCAAAGGATCAGCCCCAAGCAAGTGATACCTGTTCACACAGAGCACCCAGAAATGTTTGCCCTACTTGCGGGAAAGACCGGCGTAGCGCGTGCTATCTCACACTATTCTTATTAGTAAGAAAGTAAGAATATCAGAGTGTGAAACAAGATGACGACCACCGAAAAGCCTGATATCGTAGTCGTTAGCAGCAAGGGCCAAGTGGTGATCCCGCAAGACATAAGAAGAAAACTAGGCATCGACCCTGAAAGCAAGCTACTTGTCTACCGCTACCAAGATGCCGTAATAATGAAGAAGATCAAAGTCCCGGACCGAGTAAAAGAGTTAGAACAACTCTACAAAAAGATCGATGCAAAGATCCCGATGTACGGTGAACTATCAGATGAAGAGATCAACGCCATCGTGCAGAAGTACCGGAGACAGAAGTAGGCGACATGGCAAGGGTTTTAGATGCCCAGAATCGTTCTAGACACCAATGTGCTCATCTCAGCAATGATCAAACCAGGGAAGCCTAGGGCTCTGCTCTTTCAAATAGCTGGAGGGAAATGTCAGCTAATTCTTTCTAGGCAAATCCTCGACGAATTCGCCCGGACAGTAGCAGACCCCAAAATAAGTAGGTACGTTGACGAAGAAGACATAATAAGATACTTGAAGGTCGTAGGAAGTGTTGCAACAATTGTCAGGATCAAGTCAAGATTCAAAGTCATCAAACAAGATCCAAACGATGACATGATCCTGAGGACAGTCCACGACGGCAAAGCCCGCTACATAGTCACCGGAGATGATCACCTATTATCACTGAAGGAATATCGACGTACAAAGATCCTAACAGTGAGTGAAGTATTGGAGTTACTGAAGTGATGACACGCGCGCGCTTGTACACGACTGCAGACCAACCAAAATCCTTGTCGTCGGTAACGATTACGCGGTCTTCTCTCTTCGACCTCTCCATAGTATCTGCGTCTTCGGCCCCTTTCGTGACGCCTATAACTGAGACGGAATCAAACCAGAAGAGAAACTGCAAGCAAGATACTTCCAGCGCGCGCTCTAAGGGCAAAGAGACCCAATCCAGATTAGCCGTGTGTCTGGCATCTTTCCAGACTGGACACACTGAATTAGAGCTCAATGACGCGTGATATATAAAGCGAAGAACCCAACCAGTGCATGTACGGCGGCTCCAAGGAGAATCCCTCGGCGGAGCAATTTACACCGAGGAACAATAGGGAGCCAGATATTCCAAATAGTCCCGTCATAGCTCGCAAAAGATGCAACTTATCAGAAGTGGGGACAAGTGAGTGTACGAACTATTCCAGCCGGACAGACGCTACGATGGTATTTCCTCCAGCTTGTCTATGAACCTTCCATACCAACGTCTGAACTCTTCGGTGGAAGCGACATGGAGTTCTATAGGAGCATCTATGGCACTGTAAATCTTGGCCTCGACCACGTAAGCTTCCTCTCGAGTCACACCGTCAACCACGATCAGAATGTCTATATCACTCATAGCCGTCTGCTTGCCCTTAGTGACT
The DNA here is from genome assembly GCA_019058495.1 of Promethearchaeati archaeon. Classification (GTDB taxonomy): domain Archaea; phylum Asgardarchaeota; class Atabeyarchaeia; order Atabeyarchaeales; family Atabeyarchaeaceae; genus JAHPYV01. The sequence goes on along the minus strand of JAHPYV010000177.1, from coordinate 3,698 downwards.
GAGCCGAACACGTAGACTTTGGAATCTCTCCAAACAGCGTCTACGATCCTCCTAACCCTCCTTGCCACTTCAGAGTAATTATTGAGTTGCCTCAATGCCTCAGTACCCGATTCAACGTAAGCCTCAAATCCTTTCGACAACGACCTTGAACACCTCTTTGACAAACCTCAACATGCTTCTAACCTCACTCTCCTCATAGCGTCTAGGTAAGTACCTTGCCCCAATGTATGCGTCCTCTACCTTGGTCAGATACAGCATGTTCTCATCATTATCCAGGAAAACTTGAAGGCTTGGCGACATCCTCGAAAGCTCGCGAAGTAGCCTTATGGTCGAGTGGAGCATAGGATAAGTTCCAGTCTTAATCAATAGCTTGTACTTAAGCATAAGCTGACAGTACTGCTCGATGTTGAAGGCAGCTAAGTCCAAAACACCTTCGCCAACCAGTCTCTCAGCATTCCTAAGGAAAGCCTCAGCCCTTTCCTTGAAAATCTCAGCTTCTTCAAACGACATACCAAACATACCTCATTAGATTCTCCATGTCCGAGGCCAGTGACACACTTACTTGTCTGTTCCATCCATTCTTTGTCTACCTTTCATCATGTTCCCAAGCTTAAACCCGCGATCTGACCCCTTCACCATTATATTAAGTCCTCAAACATCTTATCTCTTATGCGCCGCTTTGGGCTCCACCTACAAGCACCAGAATTGAACGCAACTCCCTCAGTGGCTTGAAAAACCTTATATTCTGCCTCAGAAGACCGTTTTTAACATCTTTGATCCAGTCATCTACTTGGAGGGGTAAACTGAACTGAGAATCAAAGAGTCTGAACTCAAGGTAGCTACCATTGTTTTAGTTGTCCTCGTCTCTTGCAGCATTGTCAATCTACCGAACCTCGCGGCGTCATGGTCAAACGGCGGCTACAGCACCGATCCAAACAACCCAGCCTACGGAACGCACGACTGGATAGCTGAACACGCAATGAACTTCCTTCCATCCAACGAATCCACATGGCTAACCCAAAACAAGAACGTATACCTCTACGGAACCGAAGCACCAGACAACAGCCACGCATCGTTCCAAGGACACAGCGGGTACGGCGACACGACGAAGCACCACAACTACTACTCAGGCACCACATGCACCGACGACGCAGCCTCAAGCCGAGCCCAAGAAGAATACCAGCACGCCCTAGACAGCCTAAGAAACAAGGACTATGCTGTCGCAGCATGGTACGCAGGCGCCATGACACACTACATAGCGGACCTAGCTGTCTTCGGACACGTTATGACCAACGAGGTACACCACAGTGACTACGAAGACCAAGTCAACGCCGTAACCAGCACTTACAGCGATGCCACATTCACAATCACATTTGACGGAACCTTAGAGACCACCTCAGCATACGACGCGTCGAAGTCCCTTGGGCTAGACACTTGGGCAGACGGCGGAGGAACCTACACAGCGTCATGGATGGACGCCAACTTCCAAGGCTCAAGCGTCAGCAGCTGGACAACAGAGTACAGAAGCAGAACCAATGAACTGTTGAACCTGGCTATCAACCTAATAGCTGCCACGTTGCACACACTGACTGTGGAAAGCGGACAACCCGTAACACCGTGGCTCCCTATATTTGCCGCCTTCTCAGTCATAGCAGTAGTAGCAATCGTATACGTCCGCCACCGAGCCATCGGCAAAAAATGCCGAAAATGCGGCGAAGAAACACACACAACAGAAACCACCCACTCAACCAAGCGCGACGTCTACAAACTTGCGGTTGAACTCGGACTAGCACACCGAACCTCAACCTCCGGCGAAGAACTCGCTGACCTCGCAGCCTCATACTACGGAAAACGCGTAATCCTCGTACAACGAGGAAGCCACAGAGCCGCATGGCTCTTCTACCCAAACCTGACAATGATCCACGACGCACAGCCAAAGCCCATTAGACTCGTGTTCCCAAACGGCTTCACCATCTGGAGAACTGACCGAGCAGATGACAAACCACTAAACGCCAAAGAATACAGCGTCAGCAAGCTACCAGGCAGATCGGAGGGCAGGACGAAATGCAACAGCTGTGGCGCAGAAATCACCATCAACAACTTCAAGAAAAGAGTGACATGCCCAGGCTGCGGAAAGAGATATGAAATAATAGTGGATGACAAGGAGTGGACCTGGGTATGGGGCACCCCTGGACACACGCAATTTGCAGCAAAGATAAAAGAATCAGGGAGTGGACCGAGGAGACAAGCATCATCGGACTAACCTAATTAAGAATTCCTATTGGCAATGGGAGTAGACGTACCACTACTAATCGCTGTTTCCTCGCTTCTCATTGCAGCACTTGTTCACATGACCCTGAGACAGAGATAGACTCAAGCATCCCCCATTGACTGTTGCCACCCTCTCCTTAAAAATTGAGGCCGGCAAGCAGCAACATTCAATAGGAAGATCCCAACAAAATGTCCTAAACAGAACATACCATATCAGAGGCGTGTAGGTCGAAGACCATGTTCACAAGCTTTGTTCTTGAGAACGGCCGCAGAGTGAAAACCCCCCTCTTAGACGGTGTCCTAGAACGCGCAATGCGACTTATGAACACCTGGCTCACCAAACAACCTCAGCTAGCATCCATGCCCGAGAGCATCCTATTCTACTACGCTTTAGAAAGCGCTGATGTTATTCGCATTCTAGACGCTTTTCGGAAGGTTGGCATCCCGCGCGCAGATGCTCTCATGAAAGTGCACAGTCACTTACAGGAGTTTCTAACGTTTTCAAGTATCGTAGCCTTCATGGGTTCTAACACCTGGTGCCTCAAACCGAACGCAAAAAGACCTCGCGATCCAGCGGCTCCACCAGTTTTCGGCGGCTACAAGAAGGGCCTGCCCGAGGGAACTTCCCAACGTCTCGAGCGCCGACTAACCGAGGCGGAGCTGAGAGAAAGAGAAGAGTTCAGTACCAGCTTACCTAAGCTCATAGGCCCTGAGGCGACTGAGCACCTCCTGCAGGCGATGCTTGCATATCACAAATGGGCTCTGAAAGCGCATTAGGAAACTCGGACAAATGCACCGTGACGTTGTCGTTTGGTGGGAACCGAGAAAACGCCTGAAGGATGTGCATGCACATAAGTCGGCTCATGATCTGTTTATTCTCTTCCATTACTTAGTACGGCATCACCTATCCTTATCAAACGTGAATTCACTTCTTAAATCTTCCATTCTGGATGATAGCAACCGCTAATAATATCGTTGAAAAAAAGAGGGTTGAGGCATTTAGAACCGTGCGCGCATGGTGCTGAACGCACAGCAAGTCATTTCATTCATTTCGGTGGTGGTGCTAAGCCAAGTAACGCTAGCGATTCCGCCGCCTTCATTACTGTTGCTACCCTCCATCGGTATCCTGCTATCTCATGGTAAGCTATTTGACGATTAGTCAGTTCTCGCAATCCGTCGCCCACCTTGTCATCATCGATCTCATAAATCGCGTAACCGCTCATCCCTTTTTCTCTGGCTTCAGTATACACTTCGACTCTCTTCATGAACGGTGGCAACTTCTTTGCCATGATCTTCAGGAAGATCTTGCCGACTTCCACACACTTATCATTTGGAAAGTAGTTTCTTATCATGACTGTTGTTGTCACTTTTCCCTCTCTCCTCCTCCTTTGTTCCGCATAATTGCAGTGGAAGTACCATCTACAAGG
>JAHPYV010000176.1 GCA_019058495.1 Promethearchaeati archaeon | reverse complement strand
GGCTTACGCAGTTGTGGTGAAGGAAGCCAAACGAATTGGCATGGCTGAAAAAGACATCATCGAATATCTTCACGTTCCATGGATTTCAAAAGAGGAGCTAGAGTCAATGGTGAAAAGACTAGGGGTTGAAGAAAAGCAGTAAATGGAAAGAAAGGAAGGGGTCCGATAAGTCATTGAAGGTAGACCTGTTCTCTTAACTGGCTTTTGCCAACGCTTGATCAAGGTCTGTTATGATGTCTTCTGGGTCTTCAAGTCCAACTGAGAGCCTAATGAGTTCATCAGGGACACCAACTTTTAGTCGTTCTTGTTTTGATACGTTCAAGTGTGTCATATAGGCTGGCCATTCAACTAGGCTGTCCGTGTCTCCTAAGCTCACACCTAGCGCGCATAGTTTCAGGTTGTTCAGCACTTTTTGTGCAGCAGCTGAGTTTGCTACCTCAAATGAAAGCATTGCGCCAAAAAGCTTCATCTGCTTCTTGGCAAGGTCATGTTGCGGGTGACTCGCGAGTCCTGGGTAATTGACTTTCTTGACCTTCGGATGCTTCTCAAGGAACTGAGCCACTTTCAAAGCGTTTTCACAATGCATCTTCATTCTAGGTCCCAAGGTTCTTATTCCTCGCAGAATGAGCCACGCATTGAAAGGACTTATGGTTGGTCCAAGGTTCTCCGCCCAGATGAAACGCGTGTTTAAGATGTAGGATTTCTTGCCGACTATTATTCCTCCAAGTGTGTCTCCATGCCCGCTTAGGTACTTGGTTGCGCTCGCGGCGAGGATGTCCACTCCTAGTCTCAGGGGCTGCTGTAGGTACGGGCTAGCGAAGGTGTTATCAAATATGGATAATGCCCCAGCTTCTCTAACCATTTTTGACACTGCTTCTATATCTATTACTCGCAACGTGGGATTTGTCGGTGACTCGAAGTAGACTACTCTCGGTCTTAGCTTCTTAATAGCTTTGTCAACTTCAGAGAGGTTCGTGAAGTCTACAAATTCTGTCTTGAATCCAATTGGAGGAAGTGTCTTTGTTAAAAGGTCGTGTGTCCCACCGTAGACTATAGACGAGCAGAGTATGTTGTCATCTTTCTTTAGGTTGCTCAATATGGCCATCGAGATCGCTGCCATCCCAGACGCGGTTGCTATAGCAAGCTCACCACACTCAAGGGTCGCCACCTTCTCCTCCAAGGCTGCGATCGTCGGGTTGCTGGTACGAGTGTAGAAGTATTTTCCGCTAACCAGTTTATCAATCGTTTCATAGACGAAGGTTGAGGTCTGGTAGATCGGAATACGATGGGCGCGAGTCGCTGGATCAGGTGACTCACCAGAATGAACTGCCTTCGTATTGAAACCGTTTTCATCTTCTTTCAATAGTCTGAAACACCCTCACGAAAACATTCAACGGATCTAGAACAGTCATGTTCCAAGTAGCGCTTATGCGGCGTTCTTCCATTTATCGTTGTTGTTCAAGCAGGCTGAGCTGCAAATTCCTATGTTTACGGCTTTCTCAACATGCTCAGTGATCGATAGACCCGGCAGAGCTTGTACGTAGAAAAGATCGTGGGAATACAGCTAGCTTCGATCGTCGAGGTGTGATCAAGACCAAAGTGGATCAACTAAAGCACTCACTAGCATCATGAGTCGCGAGGACCAAGTCACTTCGCGTTTGAGTCACGTCTTGTTGATCTCCAAAAAGGAATCGCGGGTTTGAGACATACATATTTATATTACTTACCGTTTCTATAATTTAGCACTGATAAGAATAATTGATGCGTCTTCGAAATGGAAATATATAAAAGCATATGAATCAGCATAAGGGAGTGAGTCCTACCTATAAGGGGGATTCGAAAAGAAAACACGAAACACTAGAGAGTGAACAACGAATGTCTAAGAAAGTATCGTTCCCAGTAATGCCGCTAGCATTTACAGGCGTACTGTACTTACTGGGTCTCCTCGTTATTACATTGAGACCATTAGCAGTAATAGCACTCGGTTCTCCGATGATTAACGGAGTGTTAGAGTTCGCTGCCGCGTTCCTGTTAATCTGGGCTCTAACAAGCTTGACCCTGCATCCAGACATCGAAGACAGCAACATCAAACTGGTATTCGCCTTCTTCACAGTGTTCATCTTGATATCAGTGTTCACAGCAACATTTGGCCTGACCATAACATTATGGCACTAAACATGGTGGTGAGCAAAAAATGTCACAAAAATTAGGATTTCCATACTTTGGAACTAGCTCGAATACTTGGATTTTCTTTGTTGGCTTCATCCTCAGCATCTTGGTCTTCCTCTTTATTGGGGCTTCTCTTCCTGCGGCCGCTGTTGGAGTACTAGAGTTCTTCGGCGTGTTCTTGACTGGATGGGCACTTATCGGCTACGCTGTCAACAAAGACATGCTTGAGGGTCAAAGATTCATTGCGATACTCTTCGCATTACTCATGCTTACAGGACTCTTCGCAGTGTACCTTGTCCACCCCATAGGCATAACGTTCGGAGTATCGTAGGTGTAATAACGCAGTGAGGATCCTCCAAGGAGGATGAATAATACAACAAATTCGAATTGATGAGAAAGAGAGTGAATATGAATGTCCAAGAAAGTAGGGTTCCCAGTAATGTCGGCTAGTATCACAGGATATCTATACATCTTAGCTTTGGTACTCGGCTCACTGACGCTCCTCGTTACAGGCTTACAGCTAGACACAGCCACTACAGCACTAGTGAATGGAGTTCTGTTCTTCATCGGAGCATTCTTCGCAGGATGGGCTATGCTCAGCTACGCACTGCATCCAGCACTCGATGCCAACCAGAGACTCATTGCCACCATTTTCACAGCCATATTGCTACTTGTGTACTTTAACGCCGGAGTCCACTTCGCGCTGACGTTCTAGGTGATATTTAGGAGGTTGATACTAAGCCATGTCTAAGAAAGTAGGGTTCCCAGTAATGTCGACAATGATAACCGGTATCTTCTTCTTGATAGGAATACTCTTAGCGACACTCGGAATCGTCTTGATGGCGATTCCAGATGTGGCCAGCAGCATCGCGATTCCAGTGGTCTGGTTCTTTGGTTTCTTGCTCTTCGGCTGGGCACTCCTGAGCTACTCGCTTAACCCAGAACTCGAAGACTACCAGAGAAACATTGCGTTCTTCTTCCTAGTACTATTAGTAACGGTACTGTTCGGCTACGGTGTAGCCTTCAAAGTTACCGTTGCTTAGAGGAAGCAATTACTGGGGCAAATAAAAGGAAAAACTCGAACTCTTCCCTTTTTTTATTATTCTTCTTCTGCTGAATGAGGCTCAAAAGACAGAGGTTACTGTCTCGACAAAATAGGCGAGGCACCTCGACTTCTACACAGATCCGCCGAGCTGCTTTTCTCACCGAACGTATGGGGAGCCCTTCTCCACAACGTTGTTTAACATAGCATTAATCTGCTTTGGAGTTATCTTGTTTTTCAGCATCATACTGCGGGTCTTTCTGATCAACTTCGGTGTATCGATTTCCATTGGGCAGACTTCTTTGCATCTTCCGCACTGTGTGCAGCTTAGAGCTTGCGTAGCTACCGCGTCCAATCCCAGTGAGAACAGTGTCAGTGGAACACCGAGTCCACCCATGTATACGTGTTCTCCGAAGTCATGAGCAACTAGGTTCCATACTGGGCAATCGTACAGGCATGTGCCGCATCTCAAGCATCTGAAAGCTTCTTTGAAGTCTGGGTCTTGAACCATTTTTCTTCGTCCGTTATCAAGTAAGATCACGTCGATCTCCGAAGGCCCAGCTGCAGGCTTGACCGAAAGTCTCTCTATGTCTGAGCTGCTGGAAATTCCCATTATCTGAGTTATATATTGGGTTGTTGCGTGACCTGTTGTATAGAGTGGCATGACTTGACAGTAAAGGTTTGCTGTGTCTCGATCGGGCATGATCTTGTCTATTCCAGCTATGATTATGTGCTTCTGAGGGAGTGATGTTACTAGACGGTCATTACCTTCGTTGGTTACTATGTAGATGCTTCCCGTGTCCGCCGTGATCGCGTTAGCGCCAGAGACTGCAACTTTGGATTCGAGGCATTTCTGTCTTATAAAGTCCCTCACGAAACTCACTAGTACATTCGGGTCAGGTGGTAACTGCTTTCCGGCAAGTTTGCTGAAATACTCTGCGAACACTTCTTTTGGAACAGAGATTGACACGCCTGTTGGGTGAGCCGCCTTTCGATGTGCAACTTGCAGCAAAACTGCGCCAACGTCAGTCTCCCAAATCTCTTTGCCGTGTTCCTCAAGATACTCATTCAGTCCAATTTCCTCAGTCGTCAGACTCTTGACTTTGGTAATGACTTTTTCCTTTCCGATAAGGTCAAGAGCGATCTTGCAGGCTTCCTGTGCGTCCTTCGCTTGGTAGACTTTCATACCGTTTTCTTGCATAATTTGAATTGCTTTCTTGAGGTTTTCCTCAAGGTGACCCATAGCTTCGTCTCTTCTTTTCTTTAGTTCCTTAGCGAGTTCTGGAATGTTAGTTATGCGCTTAAGCCAAGTTTCCTTTCGAGTCTTGTAATTGACCAAAGCTTTCTCGACAGCAGTCCTAAGGAACGGGTCGTTTGCATCCTGAATCAACTTCTGATAATATGATTCGAAATTAGCCATTGCAGCATTTTCCTCCTGATGCGCCATCCTGTCCTTTTCTTATCGCTTTACTTCCTTTAGTTTGCCGTAGATGTAAGTACTTAGGTCCAGAACCTCAATAGGCTTGTTTGTCTCTGCTTCTCTTCGAGAAGCTCCAACCGTCAAATTGAATAAACATGACGGGCAAGCGGTCACTAGCTTTGTGACGCCAAGAGGCTCGACGTCTTTTTTGATTCTATTCTCAGCCATTTTTATGGAGAATTCTGGTTCTACCGCGAACATTGCTCCTCCAGCGCCGCAGCACCTTGATTCCACTTTGGTTGCTAGCGGTTCAACGAGTTGGCCTACTTTCGCTAACACCTTCCTCGGAGCTTCATATTCTCCTCCGAGTCTACCCAACTCACAAGGATCATGGTATGCTACCTTATCCTTCTCCATCCCGTCTTTGAACTTCAGTTTGTCTATGTTCTCTGCAATTAGCTGAGACATGTGTTTAACCTTAGGTATCTTCAATCCGAATTCAGGGTACTCAAATGCAAGAACCCTGTAACAGCCAGCACACTCTGTTGCAATAAGATCAACCTTCGCTGAGGCAAAAACCCGTGCATTTCTTCTGGCAACACTTTTCGCATTATCCTCGTCGCCGACGAGGATCAATGGGTCGCCGCAACACCACTCATCATCCAGCACCTTTGGGTTGAATCCAAGTTTTCTGAGAAGGTCGATATGACTCTCGATGTCTTCAGAGAACCGCGCTCTTGTGGTGCATCCAGCGAAATAAAGGATGCTATTACGCATAGTATTAACTCACACTCCACCTTGAAACATAACGTGTTTTGCCTTTTTCCTCATTACCCGTTTATGGCGTGTAGGATAACCACGCTTTAATAGTTAACTTTCGACCGTGCTGATATCCTCTGAAAAAGATTGGGGAACAGCCCATATAAGGAGTCGTATGGCGATGTTATATTCGGCAGTCGCCTATATATATAGTTCAAACATACCGCTCTGCGAGAATCAAGGCGGATAGGATTTATGCAGCTAACCAGGAAGATCAGGGTATTCCCAGCACGCGAACAGGAAGACATTCTATGGCACCTGTCTGAGCGATGCAGGCTGCTTTACAACTTCGCCTTGGCTGAGAGAAAAAGAGCTTGGGAGCTTCGAGGAGAAAACGTCAGCTACGTCAAACAGCAAAACCAGCTGCCCGAGCTGAAAAAGAAGTATCCTGAGTACGGTTGGGTGTACTCGAAAGTCTTGCAGATGGTTCTGAGAATGCTGGATTCAGACTACAAATCATTTAGCTCGCTGAGAAGAAATGGCCGTGGAGACGCGAGACTGCCCCGATTCAAAGGGCGAAGAAACTTTGTGGCAATGATTTACAATCAGAGCGGGTTTAAC
>JAHPYV010000175.1 GCA_019058495.1 Promethearchaeati archaeon | reverse complement strand
CAACATATTCGCCCTAGCAGTTCTAAGAAATGTAGGCAGACTGGGGCAGGTGAAAGAGTACATAAAAAGGCACCCAATGGTTGGAGAGGTGACAGCGAGTATCTGGGTTGATAACATATTGCTCTGCCCAGAGAATTTCGAATTCCAGCACGTTGAAAAAAGGTGACAGATATGGATGAAAGGGATATGTCCATTATCAATAAACTCACCCAAGATGCTCGCATGTCCTTCAGAAGAATTGCAAAAGAACTTGGAATCTCGCCGGACACTGTGATAAACAGGTATGCATCACTTCAAGAAGAAGGTGTAATCCGAGGATCGACAATCGTAATCAACCCAAAGGAGATTGGGTATCAAGCTATGGCAGTATTCACAATAGACACCTCACCAGTGCGCATCTTGGGAAACGAGTCCATTCCCACCGATTCATCACTGGTCTTGGAGAAGTTGATAAGGATGCCAAGCATACTCGTGGCAACAAAAACAGTCGGAGACCATGATGTGCTAGCCATTGGCGTCGCCAAAGACTTTGAACACCTTGTCAAGGTAGGGGACGACATCACAAGAATACCGGGTGTTAGAGACCTACAAGTATCCTTCTGGGTTGAGATGACAGAGGTTTGCCCCAAGTACTTTATGGTCTGAGCCAAAAAGAGAGAAGAAACTCATTCTCGCTGCATTCGAAGGAGTTTGGGATATGGCACAGAAATACCACGTAACGATAAGTACAGCAGCATATATGATCGCTATGAAGAAGATTGCGGAAGCAATGGAAAAGCTTGGGCTCTCCTCATAATAGAATTTTCGTATGTCGACAGGTCGTGCTTCGAGAATAGAAGCACGCCAATCTCTATTCTTTCAGACACTCTCGTTTTGGCATCCTCAAGTCGAAGACATGGCTCAACATTGTTTTATAGGTTTCAAGAGACAAATAGACACATAGGCTCCCGCAAGAGTAAGGCTTGGTCAAAGATGAATTAGAAATGGGCGAAGAAGACGGGCTCAAACTGAAAATGTTATCGTTCCTAGGCATCAAAGACGGGGAGAATCTGGGGGAAGCTTTCGAAACTGTTGTGAGAGCACTCGGCACGGTGTCCAAAGTAACTCACAGCAGGAGCATAGAAGCGGTAATTAGCAAGGTTGATTTTGCTCCTTTGAAGTCCCTGAAACAATTAACGAGGAGTGAACTCGATCTCTTGAATGGGTTCGTCAAACGGGTAGAGGCTTCACTGACATATGACGACGTACTCAATAATCAAATCGGTGTGCAAAGGTTAATCGATCGATCTTTCAGGAAGCGACTTGCAGCGTATTACACAAAGGCTATCGGCTTGGAACTGATGGCTCACGCGGCTGTGAGCTACATCAGAAAGCGTAATTGTCCTGTTGTGCTGGCCGACCCATTTCTCGGTTCAGGGCTGACGATAACTGAGACGCTCAAAAGATTAGATTCTTCTATGGTTCGCTTGGTTTGGGGAGTAGAACCGCATCCACTTGCTGCGCTCGTCGCGTATTGTTCCATACTTTACTTCTTGAAGGGAGATCGCAGTAAGATGAGCGTGAGCCTTGGAGACGTTTTCCAGAGCGTCTATTACAGCTCAAAGGACCCAGCGTCTCCGTCGTTGCAGCGCGAAGATCCAGAGATCAGTGGAACAAATATCATTCTCACTAATCCACCTTTTACAAGATGGGAGCTTCTGGAAAGAAGTCGCCGAGGTTTCCTGAAAGATCTCACAGAGACCCTGGGATACAGCAAGTATCTAGGGCGAAAACAGCTCAATCTTCAGCTGGTTTCACTCTTTATCATTGACCACCTATTGAGAAGAAACGGTTTACTCGTATCCGTATTGCCTGCCTCCACATTTTACACCTTGTATGGCGTAGCAGCAAGAAACATGCTTAAGGAGAAGTATCAACTTCACGCTTTTGTTGAATGCAACTTTGACGCATCATTTTCCACGGACAGCGGACTCAAAGAAGTTGTTCTCATAGCAACCAAAAAGGAGCCCGATCCGCAGAAGAAGACCGCGTTCCTTACAATAGAGTCAAGAGACCTGAAGCGCATCCCGCAAATCAAAGATATCATGGGTCTCGCGAGGTTAAACGATCCTGATGTGAACTGGGTTGACTTGACCCAGAAATCTATTCTGCCAGAGACAAACTGGTCGGTCTTCTTCGGAAAAACCAAATTAAGAGAGACGCTCACCCACCTCCTCTCAAAAGCCAGTGAGGAGGAAACCATTGGGCCATGGATCGATATCTATGGCAAGGATAGCATTATGAGAGGCGTTGAGATGTATGGCCCAGACTTCTTCTTTGTTCCGAACAGGTATTGGCATATTGCAGAGGAAAACGCCGAGTCAATAACGATTGAGAATAGTCAACAGGAACCTGGGTTCATCATCCCAAGGGATTATCTAGTACCTGCTTTGAGGAAGCCTGCACTCCACACCGACAAGATTAAACCTTCCGTTAGGCATTATCTGCTATCCATTCCACCTGAACCAATCCGAGATTTGAAAGAGGATGTCGGCAAATACGTAGAATGGAGCATACGCAAACTGACCGCACAACCAGCGATCAAAGTGTTTGGCCAACTATGGTATAGTCACGTGCACAAGCAGATCAGAACCAAGAAACCGTACGGTCGAGTATTTCTGCCAGACAAAGTTGACCCCACTTTTAGAAACCGCGGATTCTTTGCATCCTATTCCCAGATTCCGCTCGTGGCTTCAAAGAACTTCCACATTGCATCATTGAACGATAAATCTAAGGACAAGATTCTGGCTGCATGGTTCAACAGCACGATCTTCCTAGCATATTTCGTTATTGCAGGTAGGAAGATTACTAGAACTTGGTCAAGACTCCTTGAAGACGACTATCTAAGAATGCCAATTATCAAAGTTGACAGACTCGACAAACACGCTTTGGTTGAAATAGAGAGGGCCTTCGAAGTTATCGCCGAAATGGAGCTTCCTCCAATAAAGATTCAACTCAATCTCCAATATAGACGTAGAATCGATAGAGAGTTGCTTGAGGCTATGAGGATAGAAAAATCGGAGAGCGCCTTAAGCCAGCTCTATTCCGTGCTCGAGCCCAACCTATCTTGATGTTGCAGCTTGCTCTTTTTCTCTGCTTTCGCTAATGTTACTTTCGCCATATAATTATGGACTCTTCCTTTATTCTCTGACCAGCTTCAATCTTCGAGATGTTGTGTGACAGGCTGTCTTCAAGACATAGTCCAACACTTTCACCGATCTCTATAAGGACTTGGGCACCGTCAAACAACACATTGTTATCCCCGATTTTCCAGTTATGATATCTTCCAACTACAAAGATTATTCTGCCATTCTCTTTGAGAACGTTGAAGAACATCTGAAGGCAATCATTCATATCGAGAAGATACTGAAGTACAACTCTTGCCTTCCTCTCTCTGCCAGCCTTGAGAAGCTGGTCCAAAAGTAATCTACCTGAGTAGGGTAGAAGATCACACAATGACAACATGTCGACGTCGTTTGCCATTCTACTCTTGGATCCTATGGTCTCAAGTTCGAGTCGCTTGTCGTTCACGTTTAGCTCAAGGATTCTCATTGGCAGCCTTGAGAAGCCAACATAATCCAGCGCGTCAAAGTAAGGTGGGGAGGTCAGGATCCCATCAACCTTGCCATCTAGAATTGATTGAATACTGTGAGCATCTGCTGTAAATAGACTGCATCCACCCTCGGCTTCGATGTTCAGTATTCGCAAGATTTCTTGCGAAGCCAAAGCCTGGAGGTAGAAGTCTATGGCATCCTTCATGAAACTTTCTTTTCCATCGAATCTCCTTTTCTGTTTCTCAGTGACTTCGATGATTGACCTGCTCAACATGGTATAAAGAAAGTCTCTAGTTAAGCCATGATCCGTGACTTCATCTATGGCATCCTTTATCGAGAGGATCTCCATTATTGCCGCTCTGTTGTTTGATAGTTTTCCCTTGTCCTTTTCTTCGAGTTCAAGCATCAACGATTCCAGTCTTTCCTTTGAGTTAGAATGGTTGGATGATTTCTTGTTTATTCTAATCAAGGACTCTCTTAACTCATTGAGGGTGATGCTGGGTAGGTTGCACTTCACCTTTGCTATCATCGTTGAGAGTGGGTTCACATCTATTCCAATCGCGTTGATATTTAGTACTGGTGCGTCTGCTATGAACGTCCCAGATCCGCAGAATGGATCAAGAACTCTGTCCCCTTCATCCGTGCATGACAGATTCAAGACTGATCTAGCCAGCCATGGATCCGCCTTTCCTTCATGTTTATGAATAAAGTGGAAACCCCATGTCCTAAAATCTGAGAAAGCCCAATCAACATAGTCGCCGATATTATCCTTGTAGATACCCAGCCAGGGCATTCTCTTTGGACTTGAAGCTAGATGGTCAAGTAGGTCAGCAATACCCTCTTTCACACCTGCCTCCATTCTGCCCAGCCTTTCGTCCAGATTCAGGTACTGCTTAGTGAAAGTCACATAAGGCAGTTTTACAACTTCCGCGGCATATTCCAACAATGTCTGAGCAGGCACGAGTAATATGGTTGTTAGGAATTCATTGGAGCCAAGGGCCTGGTTAAAGATCTGAACATTAGGCAGAATGCGAACGTAACCATCTGTTTCAACCATGTTCTGCTCGTTGGGACCCGACGAACCCAACGAGGCTGCTATGTTGGCGATTTGATCCCTTTGCATGACTCCAACAGCATAGATCTCTCTGAGATAAGTCGCTTTCCTACAAAGCTTAACTAGTCTACTCAAGTTGCGCATTTTAGTCTGGAAACCGTGAGCCTTCCCCAGGTAAAGCAATCTGGTCATTCTGTCGATAATCTTTTCATCGAGGAGAGAGAACGGATGCTTTCTAAAAAGCCCTGGCAGAGTGACAATCGTCTCGACAGGGGTCTCCAGAGACTGCTCTATCTCTCTCTTTGCGAGGTCAATCTTGCTTTCTACCCGTATATCATGCTTAAGCTTGCAGACGCAATGTACCTGAACTGGGAGGTCCCCTATCTCTTCCATGCTCATGTTCCTGACCTTGTAATGCAATGGATTGCGATTAGAACAACTACACAATGATCTTTCCTGTCGATCATCAATAAGCTTTCTAGTTACATCTCTTCCGGTAAGATCAGAACTGTCACACCTTGAAATATGGTTATCGCTTTGCTACTAAGGGAGGTAGATAGCTTAGCATGGCGTCGACTATAGTCACACTTACTACTACTCTCAGCCGCGTGATTAAGTCCCTAGCAATGAGTGGCGCTAAGTTCATAGCTAAGAAGTTTTTCGGAAAACTAAAAGGTAGATTCTCGGGAGAAAGCGAATTGGAAACCGCGCTGGTAAAGGCGATTTAAGAGAATAGAATTAACGGCTTCATCAAAGAGTACGAGAAGAATCTTCCTGGCGACATCGTTGCAAAGCTCCGCAATCTGGCAAGCCTCAAATTCTCATTCGACAAGGTTAAGCAAATACTGAGTGCAAACACGTACACAGAGGAAGCTGCTGACAAGTGTGTTGATGGAAAAGACAAGGATATTATAAAAAGCAGAATTAGTGAGACGGAGAAATACGGCAAAAACAAATCCTCGATATTCGTTCCAGATCCGAAAGCAATTATATAATAATCAGACAAACAAAGGATGGCATTTCCAACGAACTAATGACCATCCTTTTCAACCTTGTATGATTTGGCGCAGTGTTCGCAGCAGAACGTGAGTCTCTTGCCACCGATTTCCTCAGTATACCCCCCTTCATACAACTTGCATCCGCAATTGGCACAAATCTCTAAGCTGGGTTCTATAGCTGTCGAAACCAGATGAGCAAAACGTTTGAAAAGTTGCCTGCACAGTTTCTTGCCTTCGCCAGTTAATGCGTAAACCTTCTTCTCTTTTTCTCCGACAGGTTTTATTGAGTAGTCGACTAGTCCCCTTTTTTCAAGTTCTTGCAGAAAAGGATAAACTAAGCTAGGACTGATATCTTTTCTAGTTCTTTCCTTGAAAAGACTGATTATGCTGTAACCGTGGCGCGGACCCTCATAC
>JAHPYV010000012.1:10804-25954 GCA_019058495.1 Promethearchaeati archaeon | reverse complement strand
GAAAGGAGGAGTGATAGTCGCTTACCTTATGCTATTTGGATTCTACATAAACTACTTTTTCAAAATGCTCTTCAACATGGACCGACCTCCAGATGCATATCGCATTATCAATAAAGGTGATATTTCACATGGCTTCCCAAGCGGACATGCTCAGAGCTCAACAACATTCTGGACGTTTGCAGCTCTCAAAACAAGACGCAAGATACTGTACATTGTCGCTCCTCTCATGATATTCATGATTAGTTTGTCAAGAATATACCTTGGAGTTCATTACCCTGGAGACGTGATAGGTGGCATCATAATTGGTCTAGTATTCACCTTAGTTTTCTACTTCGCATATCCTCATGTTACAAAATCTCTACAGAAGATCTCACTTGGAGTGAGGCAACTAATTGTCCCAGTGCTGGCATTAGCGCTTTTCGGAGTATCCCTCTTGATTTTCCCAGATACAACTAGGGACGATCCAGCGACTGTCTGTGGAGCACTGTTTGGTTTTTCGGTTGGACTCGCCTTCGAGTCGAAGTATGTAAATTTCAGCACAGACAAAATAGACAATAAGAAGAGAGTAGTGAGACTTCTAATCGGTCTAATCATAGTAGGAATCCTATATGTGGGACTTGCACCAATTCTGCCAAGTGCCAACGTGTTCACAAAGTTCGCCAGATATATAGTAATAACATTCGCTGCAGCTTTCATTGTTCCCCTTGTGTTCAACTACGTAGAGAAGAAGTGAGGTCGCTAGAGAGCACTCGATCATTATCAGGAAGCGGCGCAGCCTTTTTTCTTTTTTGCAGAATCTCTTTTTCTCTGAGGCTTATCAATACTCGAGTCTAGAACTATTTCGGATTGGCACTATCGAAAGCTATTAGTACCAAAAAGAGGTATAATCATCTCACACCTGTAAATGAAATATCTAAGAGTAATGACCTAGAAAAGTAACAATTACAGCGTGGAGGATTTCCTACATTTGGGTGCCAGTAAAACTGTATACAACCTCTTCAAAGTCCTCGCAATACTAGTCTCACTCACTGCTACTGTGTCAGGTGGTTTAATCGTATACGACGCTTCGAAGATTACTCCGCCCAGTATCAGCGGCATTTCTTCCTCGTATTCACTTGGTCCGCCCCCGCAGTTCAACATGTCTTTTGCCTTGACTTTAGGGTACGGCGGTTCTGTCTATACACTCCAGAACATTAACTTGACAATGGCGATATACCCTAACTCTGATGGTATCGGCGATCCTCTTTTCTCTAATACAACATTCATAACCCTTAATCCCAATTCGCCACCGATAACGGTGAACTACAATTTCTCGAAAACTAATCCGCCGGCTTTTACTCATCTTTCCGTCAGAGCGATAGTGAAAGGTGCGATAGTCTGGGGTAGCTTCACGTTCATGGGATTCGGGTTGGACATGCTTTACACAATCTTCTGAGGGGAAAAGAACCATATGGAGTTGAGTGATTAGAATGCCATCAGGAAGAACGTTTGCTTCGGCAGTCATAGGATTCATCATTACTGTTTTCACATTGGGTATCATACCGATCCTCTTGAAAGGGCTATTGGGTGGAAGTTCAATACCTGGATTAGTAGTTCAGTTACCTTACTTTGATACGAATTTGCTGTTAGGCATAGCTGTTCTCGCAGGCGCTTTCTCGTTTGCGGAAAAGTTGACAAGCGAAGGCAACCCGAGGCTCGGCGGATTCTACGGCATCATAAGGTACATCGTGTCGATTTACTATACGGTGACCTTCTTCGCAATGGTTGGGACAATCGTGATTCCGGCCGTCAACATAACCATTCAAACAGCATACCTATTCCTTGGCACTCTGATAATCTGTGGCATAGTGTTGAACATGATCGCATTCATGATAAAGATCGCTGCGCCCAAAGAGTTTGAAAAGAAACCAAGAATAGCGAAATCAAAACCCACCTACAAGAAGGAAACAATAGCATCATAAGACCCGAAGAACACAACAGACAACTCGAAAGATGTGATCAAAATTGAAAGATAATAGTGACAAGAAAAACCACCGAAGATCTGTCCTCTCAGTCTCTCTAGTCTTCACAACACTGCTTCTTTTGACGCCTCTCATTTACTTACCAGTAGCAGCAGTCGCACTTCCTCCCTCGCCATCCGGCTGGAACTTCACGGCTGCTGGAAGTTGGGACAAAATCGTAGACTTAAGTCCTCTTGCACGTGACTACGTCAGCTACGTGAGGAATAAGACAGAATTCACTCTTCCGGATGTGCCCTCGGATACTCATGTATGGATCTATACCGTATACATTAACTCATCCAACTCGCAGACTTTCTACGCAGGCTTCCTAAACTTCACCTCAGGCACAACCAATTTCACTATGCCCGAGCAGCTGCTCATCCAACACTTCACTACGCGTGGAGGAGATGACGCTATATTCGCGGCATCTTTCTCGTTGCTGGTGGTATCTAACACAACTGACAACGCTATATATGGGTCATTCACGCTCGGAAAGGAAAATCTGCTGACGCAACTGCAAGGACATGATCCCAGCATCCCAGGCCTGGTCGGTGAAACATCAGTAATCCCTTTGACGAACTCTCCCGACAACACTTGGAGCTGGGGAATGAAGTATCAGAATCTGACTACGATATGGTGGCGGATGTTCTTCTCGAACAGTTCATACGAGGCTTCGCCATTCGCGGTAATGGTCTTCAGCGAGCTGACCTTCAACTATAGTTTGACAATAGTTCCTCCGACTCTAGCCAATCCAGCGGGCAACATCACAACAAGAGCAGACTACGTTATTGGTAATGTGTCGAAAGTGTGGCGAGTTGAACATGACCCCAGTGGATCGATTAGCGGTGTCGTCTCCGAGCCTGTGCACTCCTTTTTATCGACCATGAAACTAAGCATTCTGGAATACGAGAAAACATCAGTGTACGGCAAACAATTGTCTACGGACAGCGGCAACGTTAACGTTCACAACGCAAGCCTCGATGTAAGTGCATCAAGCATCGACGGAAGAGCAGGCGGCGACTTGATCTACTCCACAGACTTCGCTAGAAAGAGAAACTACACGCTATATGAACCTGGACCGTCAGCCTATGCTACCACAACGATGACGTACCCATTCAAGGGAATAGTTGACAACTCTATCTTCAATGACACGAATAGAGTCTATGCTATGCTGCATAGAATTGTCTCTTTTGTTCCACAATTCTTCGATACGAAAGGGATGAGCTTTGAAACAACCATAGCTGGCGCAGACGCAGTGTACATGATATCATATCCGCATTGGAGTGGATACAGGATCGTTCATGATCCGTACTTTGCTGTCTTCACAGCGAATGCTGGAGGAGCAGGCGTCGGGACCTCAGGGTTACTCATAATCTTAGTCGTCGCAGCTGCACTCGTAGTCACAACAGCGTTTGTAGTCATTAGAGTGAGAACTGGAAAGAGAGGATCGTAAAAGAATAGCTGTTATCTCATACTCCCTCCTTTTTTTGACTCGCACATGATTTTTCCTCATTTTGAGTCTCGCCCAACCGAGTAATTGTTGCGACTATCCTCATGCCGTGACGCGGTTACTTCTCAAACCCGCGGTCTTTGTTGAGGTCGTATTGTTTCAGCTTATCTGAGCTGTCGCGGGCTTTTGAATGGTGTTTTCTGCAGAGGACGACGAGATTTTTTATGCTGTTATTTTCGTGGTTGCAGTCTATGTGGTGTATGAGTAAGTTCGTTGTGCTGCCACATATTACGCAGTGGTGTGGTTTTCCCACGAATATTCTTCCCCGCGGATACTCGTCTACGTCATCGAATGACGTTATTTCTCGCCTCTCTAGAGGTGTAGATGTCCTTGGTATTTGAAGAGTTAACAGAAACCACTTTCCGCGCGGTTTTTGAGGTCTGTGTTTCGGTTGGGTCTGGCACCCAAAAGCTTTACATAACATACAGTTGGCTTACTATTCATCTCTAACTATCCCAGATGATTGACTCACGTGATTGTGAGGTTTGATGAGGCGTGTTTTGGGCGGGTAGAGGTTTCGGTAGAGGCGCGTGGACAGAGAGAATTAGCCCTGTGGAGTTCCTGATACTTATCTTGCTGAAAGAGGAGCCCACCCACGGGTACGACATGATTCAGACGCTAGCTGATAGGTTCTCTGGTGTCTGGCTTCCTAAGCCTGGAACCGTCTACCCAGCAATCGCAAGACTGGAGGAGAAGAACCTCATCAAACTGAAAGAAAGCCCAAGGGAGGAGGCGGGAGAGAAAGGAGAAGGAGAATATCCTCCAAAGAAGGTCTATGTTTTGACCGAGAAAGGCGTTGAGGCTCTGAAGAATATTATTGGAAGAATGGATTTCGAAGAGAAGTTCATTGATCGCTTCATGCGTATAGTCGATCAATCAGTTTGGCTCTCATTCGATAATATGGCTCTGAAGCGGATTGAGGGTGTTATTGAGAGGGCTATAGCGGGCGCTTCGGAGGCGGTGAGGGGAGCGCTGAGAGTTCTACCGCCTAAAGACAGCATTCATGAACTTGAGTTCTACCGAAACCAGTTGAAAACCGAACTTGATGCCGTTGAGAAGAAAATGGCTGAGTTGAGGGAGAAGGAGAAGCAGTACAGGAAGGTGGATATTGAGTGATGAAAGGCGCTACCTTGTATAAAGCTCACCTTTGCGGAGCACAGTGCTCGCCGAACATCTATGCTGAGAAGAATGTTGATGGAGGTGAAAAGATAAGATGAGTAAAGACTGCTGCGGTGATCCGCGCAACTTCGTAAGACACTTTGGGCGCATGGCTGTTCCACCCTTTAGACGTTTCAGGCATCTACTGGCTGGAAGTGCTATCAAAGAAGGACTTGACGACATTACGGTCACGTTGCCGTTGCCAGGATACACAAAGGACGACATAGATCTTCATGTTGGCCCCGACACTTTGGTCATCGGGTTCAAGGAGAAGGAATCTGTCGAAGGAAAGGAATCCACCGAAGAGACAGAGGAAGAACTCAATCCTGTATTTGGACCATGGTGGTTCTTCGCCGGACCGCTCTCTGGCTCGGTGAAAAGGATACCACTGCCAGTTGAGGTTGACCCAGACACGGCAAGGGCGAGACTCGAAAATGGTGTACTGAGAGTCACCATTAAGAAGAAAAGCCCTGAGAACGAGAAAAAAGTTGAAGTGGAATAGTGAGGAGCACTATTCGATGAGCCCAGGGCTTTTCCCACTTCTCTTTTTCTTTTTTGGATATTTATGTCTTTACGAGCCGCTTCGCCAAAGCTGAGCCAAGTATGTGAAGCAAGGGACTTACGTCCATCTTTATTTTCAGATTTCTTGGCAGTTCGCTAAGCCACCTCCTTGAAAAGGCGTAAATAGGTGGAGTATGCTATAAGAAGAAAAACTGACAGCGCATCCTAAATTTGAGAAGTTGATTCTATCAGCTATTCCTTGGAAGAAAAGTGTTGATTGGTGCGATGAGAACCAGATCTATAAGGAGGATGACTGGACCATGGCAAAGACGGTAGAAACGATTGATCTTGTTAAGAACTTTAATGGGTTGACTGCCGTCGACAGAGTCAACCTGTCAGTTGAGAAAGGTGAAATCTTCGGTCTTCTTGGACCCAATGGCGCTGGAAAGACAACTACAATAAAGATGCTGATAACCTTGTTGAAGCCAACGAGTGGGAAAGCAATGGTTGCTGGCTTCGACGTCTTGACACAGGCTGACGAGGTCAGAAAGAGAATTGGTTACGTCCCGCAGGAATCAGCGCTTGACATAAGATTAACTGCAAGCGAGAACCTCGAGCTATTCGCCGAGCTCTACGCCTTACCTAAGAGCAAAATTAAGGCGAGGATACAGGAAGTCTTGGAGCTTGTTGAGTTAAACAGGAGAAAAGATGATCTTGTCGCACACTTCAGTGGAGGTATGAAGAGACGCCTAGAGATATCCCGCGGTTTGCTTCCTACGCCCGAAGTTCTTTTCCTAGACGAGCCCACTTTGGGGCTTGATCCGCAGACTCGTCGTGTCGTTTGGGAGTTCGTTCACAGGCTTCAGAAGGAGTGGAACCTTACAATTCTCGCGACAACGCATTACCTTGAGGAAGCAGAACACGAGATGGACAAAGTCGCTATAATCGACAAAGGCCGCATAATGGCAATGGGAAGACCTGACGACTTGAAAGCTGAATTCGGCAAGGATCTCGTAGAACTAACTGTCAAGGCTCAAAATGGAGGAAGCTCAGAGGAGCAAGTAAGGTCCAGACTTTTGCAACTGCAACTTGGAAGTGACTTGATTGTTCGCGACAAAGCTGTCAGGGTGGCTGTGGCGAACGGCAAGACAGCTCTGCCATCCATAATCCACAAGATTGAGTCCATAGGAATCGAGGTAGAATCAATATCAGTTAGAAGCCCCTCACTAGACGATGTATTCATCAAGTACACGGGGAGAGGAATAAGAGAAGAGGAGGGCGCAGAGGACAGTTCCGACACTAGGAAGCAATTGGCTAAAATAATCGGCAAGATGAGGAGTAGGGTCTAAAATGGTGCTTAGAGGGACCCGAGCAATATGGAAGCGCGAGATGCGCAAGTGGAGAAGAAACAAAGTTCAATTGGTTAGCTCACTGCTTCTCCCAGTGATCTTCCTGATAGTTGTGGGCAATGCCTATTCTGGAACATTCACCAACATACCTGTAGCCGTGATAAACCTTGACTCCGCTACCCCAGGGCAAGTATTTGGGGAGGCGCTTAGAAACTCCACTTCTTTGACGATTGTAGCTAATAATGTCTCATTATCTGATGCCATGACGATGATAGATGATGGGCACATCGCCGGTTTCATATTGATACCTGTGAATTTCAGTGAAGGGCTGATAAGCCCAGTTCCTATTGGAGCCAGTAAGATAAACGTCACAGTTGACAACACCAATTTGATGATCTCACAAGGGCTTAATGCTGTAGCGGCGCTGGCATTGAACCAGACCCTGCACGATCCCAGAACGGCATCTTGGATCTTCAATATGACACACACGCAACCACACCTTGGCGGTTCCTATATCAACGATCTCAATAGGTACTCGGTGGGTTACGGTTTCATAGACTTTCTTGCGCCTGGCATAGTGGCTATGATGGTTCTGTTCACATCTCTGTTCGCTGCCGGGATGCCAGTTATACTTGATCGTGAAGTTGGCTATTTTGACATGCTATTATCCACGCCTACGAAACGTAGTGACATTGTTCTTGGGTTTACCTTGGCTGGAGTGACTAAGGTCGTTGCCCAGGCGACGTTTGTGCTTATAATAGCTGTTCTCTTGGGCATCCACATGGCTTTGAACCCACTGTCAATTCTATACATCTACCTGCTGGTCACACTTCTTGCTCTGGGCTTCGTAGGGATCGCGATAGCCTTGAGTGTCAAGATTGAGTTAACTGCTTTCCAGTTCGTTAGCGGATTGATTAACTTCCCAGTGTTCTTCTTATCAGGTGCGTTCTACCCAGTTGAATCGTTGCCAGATTGGTTGAGGTCAGTTGTACTCGTCAACCCTATGACATATGCCGTGGATGGACTTAGAGCCGTTATGATCAAGGGAACAAGTCTATTGAATGTGCTGCCAGATGTGATAATAGTGGGCATCTTCGCACTCCTCGCTATGTTGCTAGGAAATCTGGCACTCTACTTGACTCTCTCAGGCAAGCACATCAGAATACGTCACAGAAGTCGGCAAGAAGCGACTACACGAACGAGTGGTGAGCAACAATCTGCCCCGAATCCTGAAGTGAGTGGCGCTTCCCCTGATGGATCCAGTACAACAACTGAAGGCACTAGCAGAACTGATCAGCAGGCTGGGACAGGCGCCTAAGGAAGTGAAACCAAATTTGCTTACAGGTTCGTACGTCTATTCTAGACGATTCCTGCAAACGAGTGAATACTTCTAACAACTCAAGGAAAAAAATAAGGGGATAATTAATTCAAGTCTAGTGGTTCATCCACCCGCATGTTGGGACAATTGTCAGTAGCGTTCTCGAATATATGCTTCCCGTCGCGAAGTCGTAGTATATTATTTGACCTGTTTCCCATGTTCGCGGCGCGACTGTTATGGTTAGAGTCTGCTTTGCTTTTGGTGCCAGTGTGAATGATGTTGGCTGCAATGTGACTCCTTGCAAGGGTTCGAATCTCGTCCCGCCGACGTTCATGGAGTAGTCTTGGCTTCCCGGCTGACTGATGGTTATGATAGCTGTCCACCATCCGATAGCTGGGTTATTGACAGTTATTGCTTTTCCGCTTTTTGTTGTCTCTCCAACGTTCCTGCCAGCTGGATCCCAGAGGATTAGGCTTAACTTGGGGTTTCCTGACCATTTGACACTGACTTTCAACGTAGTAATGTCTGGCGTCACTGGAATTAGCCATCCATCGTAGCCGACATTCGTGCCATCAAATGAGTATACTGTGCTGGTATATCGTTGCGCGAATCTTTCAGTCTGCGTTGATAGTGCCATCGCCTGAACGTTCACTGCCCCGGGTATGTTGTTCGACAGCGTAATCTTACTTGTTCCTTGATTCAATTTGAGATAGCTCGGGGCGCTTATTGGGCTACCTTGCACTAGGCTCAGTGTTACCTCCTGGTTGAAAGTGTTACCAAAGTATATGGCGTGGATTCCAATGTACCAGTAGCCACGGAGCGTGTTGAATGTTGAAAGAATCTCCATGGTTGTGCCAGTAGTCGTGTACCAGTAGAACCCAAGTCCACCAGGAACAGTTGGAGCTACAGACATGGCTCTGACCTCACCTATCGGGTCGATGAGATATACATCGAAGTCTGCATCTGGGTAAGACCAGCTGGCTGTCAACATGAGGTTTCCGACGTTGAAGGCTTGCACCGGTATATAGAACCAGTCTCCTGAAGAACTAGTCCTTGGCTCATTAACAACGTTAGCTTCGATCGAGAATATTTGACCCAGTTTTGCTGGAACCGTGACCACAATTGGTATGTCAATCTGTGCTCCGTTGCAAGTCGCCTTAACAAACCCGCTGTAACTACCAGGATCTGAAGTTTTTGGAACCGAAACAGTTGTCAACAGGCGATTGCCGTGCACGTATGTCGATACCCAATCCCAATTGACGAACTTGTAGAAGGTTACTTTCACGTCCACCGGCTGAACTGAACTATACGAGTTCCAAATCCAGAGTTCGTATTCACCTGGGGTGACTCGGGCGTCAAACCATTGGATGTTCGTATGGGCATAGGCGTAGCTTAGCAGAATCCAGTTGCCATCCTCCACGCGATAGAGTGCTGTGTTGAGGTGAATATCGGTCCATGTGCTCCCATTGTACATATGAACTGAAGTGCCATAAGCGTATTCTGGCGCAAACTTCAGCTCCACCTCTGCGTAGTCAGTTCCTGATGGAATCTGGAAGTTAAGATATGTGTTTCCGTCCGGCACCGTTAGGCCGGTGAAGCTTAGTGAGTCAAACTTTTCGAGTCTTGTTGCATACGCATTGCTGATGCCGTTGGTGAACACGGATGTCGTTGTGTAGCGCTGACCTCCAGCTAATATGCCCGCGTTTATCTCGTCTGTGCCAGAATATGGGTATTGACGTAGAGCAGCCAAAACTGCCTTTTCAGCATCCACTCGGCCAGCTCCCTGACGATTTGCTGGATACCCAAGATCCTTGGCGGTATTCATTAGTATGTCTCTTACAGTGGCGGGTGATGGATAAACCCCGTGAGCTTGCTTGTATGCCTGAAGAACTAGTGCGCCCACTCCAGCAGCAACGGGTGTAGCCATGCTTGTTCCACCGAACTGTAACCATAGGTAGTATGGATAAGTGTCCAAAGTGAGACCCCAAGCACCAGGCGCACAGATATCTGGATCTAGTCTTCCGTCCGCTGTCGCACCTCCACTACTCCAGAAGATCACGTGGTCATTCTCGTAACCAGCTGCAGGCCAGGTCGGCCAGTAGTTGAGCACATAGTATATGAATGAGTCCTCTGTTGAAGCACCAACGGTTATGACATCTTGGGCGACGCCAGGTGAACCAACCGTTCCTGAACCCTGCTCATTACCAGCAGCAACAAAACACGTGACGCCGCGTTTCGTGGCAGCATCTAACGCTAAAGCTGTCGGGTCATATCCATTGTTTGGAACTTCTAGGCCTCCAAGGCTCATAGTTATAATATTCGCTGCTCTTTGAACAGCCCAGTCTATCCCTGCGATTATCCATGAATCCCATCCCCAGCCTTCGTCGGTGAGAACTTTCCCTCCGATTATTTTGACGCCTGGAGAAACACCCTTCACCTTGAAGTATATGTCAGGCACACCCAGATCCCACTGTACGTTGCCTTGTGCAGCAACGCAGCTTGCAGTTGCTGTCCCGTGTCCATACACATCGTGTGGAAATGCATCTACCTCGCTTGTGAATACTTTGTAGTCGATTACGACTCCAGCCAAGTCTGGGTGTTCATAGAATATTCCGGTATCAAGGTCAGCAACTATGACGCCTGTGCCGTTGATCCCCATTTGCCATGCCTTGTCTGCTCCTATCCAGTATGGGAACTGTGAGTACCAGTCTGGGTAAGACTCTAGAAGGTTCTGTAGCGCGGCTCCACTGTCATCAGATTGTGGGACTGGGATCAGATACTTCTTACCGTCTATGAGTATCTTGTCCACATCAGCCAGCGAAGCTAAGGTTGCTATCCTGTCTCCTCTGAGAGTCGCCGAAATCGAGTTTATGATAGTGTGTTGCGCATTGATCGTCCCACCTAGGCTAGAGATTGAATCAAGTGTGAAGGCTTTGCTAACTCCATCTTTCAGAACGACTTCTACACGATATTCGCTGGTTGGATTTGCTTGAATCTCTGTGAGAAGGTCTGGCGCCAATTTGTTGAGACTTGTTTTCACGACATTTATCTGTGCTCCACTGCTCGATGCCGCCGACTCGGCGGGAGTAGAACTTGTGACGTTTGCCGAAGGTTGAGCGCTGGAAGTTGGTACGAACGCCATGAAACTCAGAATGATAAAAACCACTAGCATAGAAGTTGCTGTTTTTCTCAATCTACGACACCTTTGTAGATTCTCTTCTTCCCCTCTTCTTTTGCGTGTCAATTTAGCGACGACGATCGTTATAAGGTTTGTGCAAGTGCTCGCCATCTAATCGACGATGCATGATTTTGGTGATCTAAATCGTTAGGTTCTCTTCGGACTATGAGCTTGGGTTCGATCACGGTCTGTTCACGAACAACTTCAAGATGATTTTGCACTGTAGCTTTGTGCACTGAAAATACGAAACTGCAACAAGAAAATGGGGTCTGTTGGCGGTGAGATTTCGAAATTGTTAAGACACACTACTCCGAAGCCGATAGGCGATGAAACGACCATTGACAGCCCCGCAAATCAGTGCAGGAGGTTGAATGCAAAATCAGTTAGATATTCAAAGGGTTTTCCAACCAGATTATAAACCCGAGTTCCTACATGCTTCCTGAGTTCATGTTGCGCTAAACCTTTCAAGATTCCAAACTTCAGCTTCGTTTCCGAGAATGGTGAACAAAACAACAACTTGTGTTTGACCAGTGTTCGCCTCGTCGGTTCTGTCCATTCATTCGACGCTGGCCTACCCTTGATCCTATCATAAAGGCCAGTTCCGGGAATAGGATACGGCAGGGTAAAGGACAGATAATCCAAGGGGAGCGCGGATGCAAAATTGATCGTATCCAGAATGGTATCACTTTTCTCACCTGGATATCCTAAAATGAAGAATGCACCAACTCTGACTGCCGATTGTTTCGCAGTGTCGACTGCTTCTCTTGCTTCACTCGTCGTTATGTGTTTATTCATTATGGAGAGAATCTTGTCGTTTCCAGATTCGATGCCGAAGAACACGCGTACGCATCCCGCCGACTTCATCTTGCGTATTGTTTCCTTGTCCACGGTGTCGACTCTTGAGAGACACTCCCATTCTAGCTGTATTCTTCTGCGGATGATTTCATTACATACTTTCAGGAGTCTATTGCGCTTCAGAGTGAAACAGTCATCGGCGAACCATACTCTCTTGTATCCAAGCCTGAGAACTGTCTCTAGCTCGTCCACAATGTTGGTTGCCGATCTCGTTCTGAATGTGTTCCCAAAGACTGGCCGACTACAGAACTCACAATTGAAGAGGCAACCTCTCGATGTCATCACTGATGTAATTGTGTAGCCGAATCTCTTTGAGTAATAATCTTTGTAGGCTTGGTTGTCAAAGAATTCTCTGGCGGGGAATGGTATGCGATCTAAGTTCTTGATGAATCCGCGAGTGTCGGTGAATCTCACCTTGCCTTTACCTTTCTCTTTATAGGCTATACCTTTCACCTTTGAGAGGTCAGGGGCACCGTCCATGCCTTGGACGAGTTCAAGCATTGTATCCTCGCCCTCTCCGAGCGCAACGATATCAAAATACTTGAGGAATTCGTGGGGGCTTACAGTAGGAAGTGGTCCGCCAGCAACGAGCAGGTCGGCCTTGTTTTTGAGGACTTTAGCCATCTGTATGGCAGTGTCTTTAATCGAATACATCGAGTAGATGCCGATTATGTCAGAGTTGTTCTGTCGAACTCTTTGCAGCACCTCCTCCTGCTTGATGAAGGTGCAGTCCACCACATCGGTTGAAATTCCGTGCTTGTTCAAATACGCCGCTATGTAACCCAATCCAAGCGGTGGAAACCTGAAGGGTGAGTTATCATGAAAAGGTTGGAAATAAGGATAAACCAGCGTGACTGTTTTGGTCATCTTGGTAAGTCAGGCCTCCAGAATCTCTATTCCATATTCGAAGGTACGATTCCAATTACTCAGCTCGTAGTCTAAGCCAATCCAATCTGCTGAGCCCCGAAGCAACTCACGGCCCAGATGTAAGATGCTGTCCTTCTTCTTTTGCAGAGAGAAACCGACTCTCCTCTGCATATCAGATATGCATGCAGACTCAGCCTCAACTCTTTGCCATGCTCCGATCTGGCTATCTGCCAGCTGAATCCCATTGGAGTCAGAGTAATTCCTGAAAAACGCGGTTCCTTGTTCGTTCAAGAGGAAGACTTTCCTGAGCTTCTTCCTCATGGTGAAATTGAGATCAACTCCAATATTGAGTCGATTCTTGATTGCAGAGTAAGTCACTGTCACCTTACCTATCGGTTCTGTCTTAACAAAACTGAATTGGACGCCCAGTCTTCCACCTAAAGCTGATGCCAAGATTTGCAGGTATATATGTTTCTGGTATAGTCGGTCCATAGATTTCCAGGCCGCACGCAGTTTCTGATTCTCTAGTCTAATTCCCCCGAACTCTTTTCTTTGGATCATGTCCATCAAGAACTCTTTGAGTACGGTTATGGAATCATTTTTCTTGTAAAGGCAAAGACGAGATGATCCTGAAAAATATGTTTCATCAGAACACAGGACAACTGGGACCCCAAACCCGGTGCCTTCACCAACGACTTCCTTTTGTTTGTAGACGAATCGTAATCCTTTCTGTAAGCTTGCTGTGATCAAGTTGTGCGGTCTTGTGTCAACACTCGTTTTGAGAGCTATGCATTTTGAAATTGGAATCGCGTATTCATCAATTTCCGAGATGCCAGAGCCGCAGTCTTCTGCGGCATCTTGACTTACTGGAGCCAACCGAGAAGCCCTTCTTTCTCGTTGTGTTGTTCAAGGTACTTGGAATATTGTATTTAATATTTTGTAGTTTCTGAAGAATCAATTGAGGGCTGTGATGCTCGCATCTGGACGTTGATGTTTTGCACCCGATCGTCAATAATGCTGCCAACGGAGTTGGGTGAAGGCTGAGGCGATTGATTGGAAATAGCATTTGGGAAATATCAGCCGTGAAGATACCTTGGATGTCATACTGTTGATTTTCCCACAGGTTTTGCCTCGACTTTCGTCTTCTTTCCTCTTAATATCTGTTTTAGGATCTCTAGCGCTCCATTTTTCCAGAGGTACTTGTTGTTGTTCCCACAGTATGGTGAGTAAGTGCATTTTGGGCATCCGTCTTCTCTGCCGCATTTGCATGTCGCAAGCATTTCTGCCCCTCTTTTGAAATCCTTCTCCATTCGGTCATAGAGTAGCCTTGTGAGACCTGAGCCACCATAGGCGCCGTCGTAAATGACGATTGAGCCATCTGGATAAGATATTCCTCCCATCTCAGCCTGGTCCGCTCCAGTGAGTGTAACCGCTGCAGATATCAGGATGTGTTCCGCTGCGTGGGATGCACTGCCTCTCTGTGTGGGATTCCAGCTCATTCGAAGAGGCAGGTTGAAGTTTATGATCTTCGTGGGAAAATCGAATATTATTGTTTCTTCGAGGTCGTTTTCTGCAACTGTCTGTTGTGTCGTTTTATCTTTCTGGTAGTAGCCATCTACGATGTGTCGTATTGTGCCTGCACCATAGGCGATCTCGGCTTTGAAGGCGCTTCTCTTCAGTTCTGGTTCGAATTCCTCCATATCAGAGTGGTAACGAGCAAGTGTGAAGTACTTGCTTCGATAAGGAAGCTGTTCGACTATTGCTCTGCGTGGGTTGAAGTCCATAACTCGGTATTGTGTCCCACCATGTAGGTAGATTGCTTCGGGGTGTAGCTCCCTAGTTGCCATGGGAAGGCCACGGTCACCTATGTACTTGTTTTCCATCGTGTAGATTCTGATGTCTTCCCCCGTTCCCCTCAATTTAGTGGACTGGTGGAGCGCCACTCCGTCGCGTGTCGTCGTCAGCGCATTTCTCCTAGTTCTCTCTATGTAACCTTCTTTGAGAAGATTTGAGATCACTTTTTCAGATGATTTGATTTCTCTGTTGAGTTTCTCCTCTTCGTTGCTTGATAGTGGTTGGTCATAAACCATGCTGACTATTTGTCTTTTCATGACTTCCGGGTTCTCGGGGTCAAGGTATGCTGGTTCGGGAGTGGACCTGTAGAACTCATCAGGGTGAGCCGCGTAATAGTTTGAGATCGGATCATCCCCGATGATTAGGAATACACCTGACTCTTTTCCTCTTCTCCCCGCGCGTCCGACTTTCTGGATATATCGGCTAAACGTCGGTGGTATCTTCATCAGCACTACTGAGTCAAGGTCGCCTATGTCTATGCCCTGTTCGAGTGTAGGCGTTGCCACTACGGTTCTCAGTTCGCCTTCCTTGAATGCTCTCTCAACCTTTCTTCTGTGTTC
>JAHPYV010000012.1:0-10794 GCA_019058495.1 Promethearchaeati archaeon | reverse complement strand
ACCCAGATCGGTGAATCCCCATCTCTAAACTTCTCTCATCAGCGATGCCCTTAACGAGTTCTGAGCTGAGATGACTGTCAGCAAAAACTACGGTTTTGAATCCATTCTGTTTCAACATCTCCGCAAGATAGACAGCTTCAGTGTACTTGCTATGTACAGGATCGATCATAACATGGGAACGCTTTCCCTTCCAGTCGCGATCTGAGGTCACCAAAGTGAATTTCTCGCCGAAAAGCAGTTCAACGAATTCCTTTGGGTTTCCGATGGTTGCTGAAGAAGCTATGAATTGGCAATTCTTTGTGGCAAACCTCTTCAGCCTTCGAATTATGTAGTGAACGTGACTTCCAAATACGCCCGAGTAATTATGAACCTCATCAATTATGATGAACTTCAGCGAGGATAGAAGTTCTTGGATCCACGGATCCTTTAAGTGAACATGAAGCATGTCAGGATTCGTTATGATGATAGAAGGAGGGTTAACCATAATTCTTCTGCGCTCTGAGTCGCCTGTGTCTCCGTCGTACTTGGCGAAGGAAACTCCGAATATGTTCTGAGTTAATCCAGATATTCTGTCCATCTGGTCTGCTGCAAGAGCCTTGGTTGGGTAGATGAGTAAAGCTACACATCTAGTCATGTTTCTCGAAGAGTACTCAAGAATCGGAGCGAGAAAGCTCTCAGTCTTGCCCATGCTTGTACCGGCGACCACGAGGACGTTTTCGCCTTGCTGTATCCTTCGTATCGCTTCTTCTTGGAATGCAAAGAATGTTGAGACCCCACTTTTCTTGAGAGCGTTTACTATGGCTTCGCTGAATCCTAGTTCGTTAACGCCGCATCCGTACAACGGTAATTGCTGTTTCTCGACATGCACGTTGAGGACATTGCGCACTCGAGATTTTCTGAGTTGACTGATTATGCCCGAGAAGCTTTTGCCCTTCATTGTCAACGGTGCAAGCCTTCTGACTTCATTCTATGCTCTCTATTTCTAATACGCCAAATAGAGCGATAAATAAGTTGTTTAGCTCTTTTGGAGCGCTTAAAGTCCGATAGTAGGTTCGGGGTAATTATCTGATCTATTGGGTTAATTCATGCTCCTACCTTGTGGGATACTGAGGCTGCAGCGAGATCTTTCCAGTTCACTGATGATATGACTAATAGTGGTTCTCTTTTCTCTGCCTTGCAGTTAGGCACATAGAAAGTTGATCCACCTAACCAAAGTTTAAATAGGTAATATTCAGCTAATCCTTCATCATTCCCCAACGATATCGCTTTTAGTAGTCAAGGCTGGCTTTGCTAGCGGAAGTGCAAACATTGGGTGAAGAGAGCAAACGAAGAACAGGCGTGATCTCTTGGATTGCGTTCATTGCTGCAACAATAATGATCCTGATCATGGCAAGTTCCGCTATCAGGTATTCACCAGACAATTATGCAGTCAGTTCGATTAACGAAATTGGAGCAGTCATGCCTTACGCCTTGTTTGCTGCAACGATCTCGTACTACATTTTGAGATACGTCAGATCAAAAGGAACACTCTCACGTCAACTCATGGGGCACACATTGCGAGTCTATGCAGTGGCGTTTTTGATAATTGGCGGATGGTTACTGGGGCTTGCGTTATTTATTCTTCTGTTTGTTCCCTTTCCGTTGGGTACAATCATTCCACCTCCGACTACCATAGTCGTCACTGGCTCTCAGCAGAACGCGTTCAATTTACCTACCTTTGATCTGCTTTCCCTACTTGCGATCTCCTTGATAGTGTTTCCGATCCTTGTTATCATACTCGCAACTTATGTTAGGAAGAAGGCGGAAGTCTTTGAAGAGTCACTTCAAGAGGCAGCCACTTATCAAGAGACTTGGACCGAAGGAGAAGAGGCTGTCTACGATGAGTATAGAAGGGCGATAATAGCTAACTACGTGCACGGAAGAGAACTTATGGTTAAACAAGGCGTGCCGTCAACTCAAGTCACGACATCAAGAGAGTTTGAAGCGGGTGTTCTTGAGTCTGTGGACGAAGCTGGCAAGGATTTCGTACCGCTTACCAGGCTTTTCGAAGAGGCAAGGTTCAGCGTTCACCAGATGGGTGAACCAGAGAAAAAAAAGGCTGAGAGACATCATAAGAAACTAGAGGAAGTGAGTGAAGTTGAGAGGTAATGGCGCTTGAGTGAATCACCACTAGTACTCACTTTTCTCTGGTGGTCGCTTTTATTAGTTTCTCTTGTTTTGATCCTAAACGAGATGAGGAAGTGGCTCGAATCCCGGACGGTCAGCACCGAGATGTGGAGCGACTCGCCTCGGATCGAACCACCAGACGATGAAGTACGAGGAGTGGCGAAATGGCTTAAATCTCTTTCTAGAAATAGATCCGGATTTCAAAAGATCAAGCTGGCAGTGTCAAATGCGATAATTGATCGTGTCAGCCTGACTTTAGGCTTAGATAGAGAGGAGGTCTTGAAGTCCCTGCGCGAAGATGAATTTGCCAAGCGATTTTTCGGAAGGTACGCATCAATAGCTGACTTTCTGTCACCAGAACGGGTGGGTCAACTGGAATTCGCAAAGAATGAGAAGAGGAGAACTTGGAACACTGACGCCCAAAATAAGCAATTTGATGAGATCAAAATAGTGTTTGACAAAATGAAGAGGTGGGAAAAAGAATATGAAAGTCAAGGAAGCTTCTGAGGTTGCTAACAAGGTCCTTGGCGAGGTAAAGCGAGTAATCGTCGGCAAGGACGAAGTGCTAAGAAAGTTGATGGTAGGAATCCTAGCTAACGGTCACATCCTCATCGAAGACTTCCCAGGTTTAGCTAAGACCACTATGGCTAGAGCTTTTTCGTCTTCAATGGGCTGCAAATTTAAACGAGTCCAGTTTGTAAGCGACCTGTTACCTGCCGACATAATAGGCACTTACGTGTATAACCAGAGGAATAGCGAGTTCTCTCTTTTGAAAGGGCCCATATTCACAAATATATTGTTGGCTGATGAGATAAACAGAGCTCCCCCTAAGACTCAGTCAGCGTTACTTGAGGCAATGCAAGAAAGACAGGTGACTATAGAGGGCGAGACCTACATTTTGGAAAGACCGTTTATTGTCATCGCAACAGAAAACCCGATCGAGTACGAAGGTGTCTACCCCCTTCCTGAGGCGCAAGTGGACAGGTTCATGATGAGAATCAACATAGGCTACCCCTCTATGAATGAAGAGAAGGAAATCATTGATAGAAGAAAAGGTCGAAGGAAAGACGAATTCGATGTTAATGTTGTAGCTAGCACTCAGCAGGTAGTTGAGATGCAAAAAGTCGTGGAAGACGTTCATGTAGAGGATGACATAGAAAAATACGCAGTCGAGATAGTGCATGCAACACGCGGACTGCCCAGAGTTGACTTGGGTGCAAGTCCGCGCGGCTCCTTGGCACTATGGCATCTGGCAAGAGCGAATGCTGTCCTTGACGGGAGAGACTACGTCATTCCTGACGACATCAAATCAATAGCGGTGCAGGCTCTTTCACACAGATTGATTCTGAAAGCTGGTCCTTGGTTGGCCGGACTCAAGGCTGAGAAGCTGATTGAAGAGATCGTTTCAAAGATTCCAGTTCCAAAAGCCAGGAAGAGATGAAGAGAAGGAAATGCTGAAGAAAGGGAAGTTTGAAAAGGCGTTCTGGATTTCGTTGCTTGAGTTGCTCTTGATCATTCTAGGTTTTCTACTTTTGCTCCCAACAGCTTTCGTGATTTCATTCTTCCTTCTTGTCTACTTTGTGGTGGCGAATGCATTAACAAGTTCCGACCTAAGTAGGCTGTCTTTCAGAAGGCGGGTGGCTAAGGATCGAATCAGTGACGAAGATGAATTAGTTGTCGACGAGATAATAAGAAATGACAGCCCAAAACCCGTCTTCCTTGAAGTCTTAAGTCCTCTCCACGCCGAACTTCTTGTGAGTGAAGGAAGTAACCATTATCTTGTTCACCTTAGAGGAAAAGAAGCTAGAAGAATAAGATATAAGATCAGAGCGTCATACTACGGGAATTTCACGGTTCAGAGAGCTTTTGTGAGAACATTGAATTGCCTCGTATCCTCATACGAAGAAGTTGAGAAAGAGTCGCAGGCAACGTTCTCTGTTTATCCAGTCTTGGAAGAGTTGAGGAAGTTTCCGTTTGGCAGAATGAGTGTCATGCCGTTACAAGGCGTGATTCTATCGAAGTCTCCTGGTGTGGGAACCGAGTTCTTCGAGATAAGAAACTACTATCCCACTGACGAGTTCAGTAGAATAAACTGGAAGGCATCAGCCAGATCTCAGGTCCTGCTCTCAAACGAATATGAGTCAGAGAGAATGGCCGACATTTACATGATACTTGATTCTACAGCCACTTCAATGTACTTCCTGAAGGATTACGTAAGGGCGTGCCTTTCGCTTGCTGACTTCTTCCTCAGGATGGGAAACAGAGTAGGCCTAGTTATAGTTGGAAAATTTTGGACGTGGATCAGATCAGGAAGTGGAAGAAGACAACTGGTTCGCCTAGCCGAAAGCATACTGGAGGAAAGACCAGAAGATCCCGTATCTTCAATGTATCCCGTTGAGAGTACGATGAAGATGGTTCCAAGGGTATCCACAACTATAGTATTGTCTCCCATGAAAAACGAGATCATCAAAGAAGTGGTAAGAGGAATCGTCGATCGGAAACAGAAGATCATGGCGATGGTTCCAGCACCGACCGCAAGCAATCTTAACCCAGAGAGATTAGACTCACCTTGGTTGGGTGTTGCTAAGAAGCTCGTAGTCGTTGAGAGAGAAAATGCGACGAAGCTACTCAAAGTGCTAGGTGTTCCCGCCATAGAGTGGGATCCGAAATCGCCTGTTTCTGAAACAATGGAGGCGCTTGAAAGATGGATAAGCAGAAGACAAATCAAAACGACATGAATCCTTTGATAGGTCAACTGAAATCCGTGCGACTTGCTTTGCTTTTTATTCCGCTGTACTTGTTTACGCTATCACCTACCTGTGGAGTTTTCGGTGCGTATCTTCATAGAATTGATTTTGTCTTGAAGATGGCTTTGGCTGCTGCGATTCCGGGGCTTATCTTCTCTTTCTGGGGAGTTGTCGGTAACTCAAATACAGCCATTGGCATTTCTGGAGCAGCTATGACTATCATAACCGTCGTAAACACTGCGGCACCGCTATATCTCACACTCTTTGACTTTACCCTGCTCATCTTCTTCCTCGAGATATCGACAACGCTGACATCGTTCTCAGAGATAGTGAAATCAATAGAGCCAGGTAAAGACGAAAATATCTCCTATAACTACCGAATAGTGCTAAGCACATATGTGAGAAGGCTACTGGCCGCCCTGCTAATCACCCTTCTAGCCTCCCTCGGAGCATTGTTCATCGCGGTTACTGTTGTCGTCGAAATAGGGACATTAGCCATTGCCTCGCTGTCAATACTGACACTGTTGTTGGTCTTCGTCGTCTTCGCCAGAAGGTACGGTCAGCGGTCAGACCACTGGTTCTGATGCCGTAGTACGAGGAATGTACGGCGCGTGACCCACAAACCACCAGTCTTTCGTGGAGCCCCCTCCCCCCTTTGAGTATTCAAGGGTTTATGTATTTAAAGCTTTCATTTCGAAGGCTCCAAGCCCAAGAAGCTGACTATAGCAAAGAATCCGTCACATGGAGAAGAGACTCAGCAAGAAAGGAGGGGGAGAACTTTTAAATCGACTGCCGAGATGCAAAGGAGATATTTAGCTGGTAAGAAAACCAGCTTCCTGAAGCCTGTCCACGGTTCTCTTGAAGCCAGGGCACTTGCTCCAATGAGATTTATACTCGCATGAACTGCAGGTTTTGCCTATCTCATACATCTTTACAGCGCCTGTCACACCATTAAAACCAGTCCACAGCATGATTACAAGGTACACCTTGAGAAGCAATGGCATTCCTATGACCAGCACAGGAAAGAACATTAATGCCAATCCTATTGCCTGCACGCTCTTCGACACGACCTTGACGGAAACTCTTTCAGTGTGGAACAACTTTCCCAAGAGAACCCTGACTTGAAGTACCAGCCCAAACAGGAACTCTATTGGCAGCTCAAATTGAATTCCGCGGAATGACAAGATGAATAATGAGACCAGAGAAGCAGCAAAGACTGGGTAACCCACGAAGCACCCTATACAAAGGCGGTGTCCACGAATCCTTAAACTATGGTGGTCAAAAGACTCGCATTCAGGGTGATGCGATATGGCGAACGAACCCAAAGACCTAAGAAAGGTCAATGGATGACGTAAGGCTCGCTTTAAATTTGCCTTCAAACCCGCTTTCCGCCTTCCAAATGCTTATGTCACTTGAACTCTTTTGTTCCATTATGACGTTAAGTGGTTAATATTCTCTTGTATCTTCAAGAAGAACTCATGCGGAACTAACTCTATGAATGCCAGTGGCAGCTGACGAGCGTCTCTCAACCTGTCGAGCACGAAAAAAAGGGAATTGGTGGGGGCACGCTTCCCCTCTACCGCGCTTTGAACTTATCCAATGGCACCTACAAGAGCGGGAACAATACCAAGAAGAATATGGCACCTATTATCAGCAGCGGTATTAGACCTGCGATAAACCAAGCAGCTATTGCTCCACCCCAGCCAGTCTCATGCCGAGTCTTGATGATGTACCAATATATTATGCAGCCTAAGCAGGGTATCCACCCAAGCACGACACCGATAAGAGCAGTCACGAAGACTGTCCCAAACGTTCTGTTCTTACCATTGACCAAGCCGAGACCTGCAAATAGAAACAGAGTGTCAAGAACCAGGCCTATTAGAATTGCTGCTAGTAGGAAGATAAGTAACCACACAGGGTTCAAGAATAGAGCAATCAGAAAGTCAAAAATTGTGCCGGTCCATATTGGCATTAGATATAACCTCCAATGTTCACTCTCAAGTTGAGATTTGCGTTGTTCTTTTTTATTGCGTTGCCCAGCTATTTACGGCTTTTGAGTCTAACCCCTACAACCTTCAAACAAAAAGAAAAAAAGAAGAAAGAAAAGAAAGGAATTTTCCAGTTATATTCCCTAGTGCAACAGTTTCATTTGCCATACTTCTTCTTTGCGATGAGGAATACCGCGATGCCAGTTACGGCCACTGCGATGGCTATGCCTCCAACAAAAAGCGCTGCATTGCCCACTATGGGCGTGAGATCCTGTAGACTGACGATATAGCTCCCCTCGCCGCTCAGCGGATACATCAACAAGTAGTACCTTCCACCTGCAGCAGGTTCGACTAAGAAGCCGTACTCGTTGTTGGCCTGTGGTTCAGTGACGACGACTGGGCTTGTCAACTGTAATGTGCCATCGGCTGCGATCATACCGCCTGAGTCTATCACAATCATGCCTGGCGTAATACTTCCAGACAGCACTGCGATCTTGTATGTGTGCCCGCCTTCCAAGTCCATGCTATAAGTCCTTACACTGCTTGTTGAGACGCTGTCGCTTACAGGCGTCGACGTACTAAGGGGCGTAGGTGGTACTACGTCTGCTCTGAACGATATGGTGAAATTGGATTTGTCTACGCTGATAGGTACGCCCCCAGCAGTTAATTCGGCGGCCACAAAGCCAATGTACCGCGTTCCACTCCGGAAAGACGGCACATCTCCTGCAGTACTACGGTTAACATTGGATGTGTAAGTAGCTGAAACTAAGTTCGCTGCACCATATGTGTTCCACATTAGGTTCACAATCTGCTGCGTCGATAAGAAACCTTTCGTTGCCATTATTGCAGTGTGGAGGGCTGACAGCTGTGAAACCGTGCTTTCTGGGGCAGGTATGAACAAGTTGGCATAAATCCCAACTCGGTTGCCGCCACCTATGCTTGTCTTGAGGTTCCATGTGGCGTTCCAATAGTAAACATTTCCGATGCTTTCACTCAAGGCATAGTACTTCTGTTCGTTCACCGAAGCGTTGAGCACTAGACTTCCAGTTGTTCCCGGAGTATACGTGTCGAATTTGGTGTCCGTGGCAGTTAGGCTATATGTTCCACCAGTACCAGATGTGCACTCTACTTCCAAGATAACTCTATAAGGGCTAATCGGGTAACCAGCTGATCCGTAACCGAATGCTGTTTTGAACTGGACTCTTCCGCTGACTTTTGCAATTGCATACCCCTCGAACATCACGATATTCGTGATGCTTTCGCTCACCCCGGCGCCCCCATTATCCGATTCCAACGTACCCTTCGTGTTGCCAGAGCCAAGGTTCCCTGTCTGCGGCGAGTGGATGTATAGGTTTACGTCCGTAGCCGCTGGCGCAGCCAGTAGAAAGTCGTAGTAGTATCCCACCGGTAGCGGGAGCGAATAGTAGTGCGATGTGCCTGCTGTAATAGTGTCTGTAGTTGAACTGCCATTGATGTTTATACTTCCGCGCGACGAGAAGCTCGAAATCGCTAGAGTGAAGGTCTCATTTTGCGACGAAATAGTGGTTCCTACAACGACTACGTAGGTTGGCACTGGATAGGCTGGAAATGGATAGAAGACGCCATATGCTTTCACGCTATTGGTGACACCCGTTCTGATTACCGACATTTGAGGTAAATCTCCAATTTGATAGGCGTAGGCCCTTATCTGATTCGAGGACGCTTTCCAGGTCAAGGTGAAATTGTAGATATATGGGCCTGTGACGTCGAACTTGCAGATCGCTTGATAGCCTTGCTTCAATGTCTGTGAGAAGTTGCCCGGTAACGTTGTAAGAGGCTGAAAATCGGAGACCTTTGTTACTGTGATGTTGTATGCTCCTGATGTTGCACTGAGTCTCGACACCAAGATAGTGTAGTCGAAGTAAGGCGGTATAACAGTCAGAACTATCGAAGCCTTTACTCCAACAGCTGGAGATACGCTACCTGAAGGGTAGGCGAAGCTCGTAGTTACCGTAGATGTCGAAGGTCCAGAAGTGCCCCTATCCCATCGGCCAATTGTTAACTGAGACCTAAGAGTCGAGGTCGGTCTCACGGTGATATTGTAGTATCCCGGCTGAAGTGAAATCGAGTAGTAATCTGATGGGTTATAGAGATTATCCAATGTCCCATTCGCTATCTCGCCTACGGTCAGCTGTCGGTTTCCGATCGGTCCAGTTGCCCCAACGGGCGTGGGTGTTCCAGTTGGCAGATATACAAGAATCACTGAAGACAATAGCACTAGAAGAATGATGGTTTTCCTTCTGCTCATAGACAATTATGAATTCCCCTCTAATTTTACCAGTTAGAAAACACTACCTCTCTTCTCTATTAATAGGTTTCGAAGCTAGCTTTGCGAGAGCCTAGGAAGAGGCTTCAAAACTGAGAACCTTGAGAGAAGCGGTCTGAAGGGGAATATGATGATCGTAAGGTGGGATGCGCTGTCAGTAGATCAATTCGCCTTTTATGAAAGCTCTGGTGACTGATTCCCTTGGGTTTGTGAAAATCGTCTCGGGGTTAGCCACCTCAACGAACTTGCCATTTAGTAGAAGGGCTACTCTATCTCCAAGTCTTCTTGCCTGAAACATATTGTGAGTTGCAACTATGACCGTCGCACCGTATGCCTCTTTCGCCTTTTGCATTGCTTTTTCCACGGTTGAGGTGTTGGCTGGATCGAGGTTTGCTGTTGGCTCGTCAAGAAGTATGAGTTCAGGCTCGTATGCAAGCATTCTGGCAATCGCGACTCTCTGTGCTTCCCCTCCAGAGAGGGTTTTCGCGTAACGCTGCTCCAAGTCCTTTAATCCAACCGTCTTCAGAGCCCTGGAGACACTCTTCGCTTCAACGTCCTCCGGCGTATCTCGCAGCTTGAGTCCGTATGCAACATTCGAGTACACACTCGTATTGAAGAGAATAGTGGATTGAAAAACCATTCCGATTCTTCTTCGGAGCTCAAGTCGATCATAGTTGTCTAATTGGGTCGTGTCTTGCCCGCTGAAACTGAGCCGTCCGCTACTCGGATATTCCAAGAGGTCTATCAAACGCAGTAGTGTTGTCTTCCCGACGCCACTTGGGCCTATTACTACGAAAGTCTCTCCTCTTCTGACTTCGAATGAGATCCTGTCAAGCACATTTGTCCTGCTATTGTATGTCTTAGAGAGTTTCTTCGCTTGAACAACGGTATTGTTGGTTTCGTGGATCGGCAAGCCTTTTACCCCTTCTGTTCTGCAGCCATTGCCTTCCTCTGCAATCTGACGAGAGGTACATTAACTAAGAACGCCAGTATAAGGAGTATTATCCCAAGCGCCAATGAAAATCCGTAGTCTCCCATACCAGTTGAAACCATTATTGAAGTTGTTAAGACTCGAGTCTGATACTTGATGTTCCCCCCGACAATCATAACAGCACCAACCTCAGATATGCAACTACCGAAACCTGCTACTATTGCGGTGATTAAGCCGATTCTCGCTTCGGTCAGGATCGCCACAGTGGACTGCCACTCCGTTGCACCAAGAGAGATAGCTATGTCCCTGACTTCCTTAGGAACACTCGAGACCGCAGATATTGTCACTCCCACAATTATCGGTAGCGCAAGTGTCGTCTGCGCTATGATCATCGCGGTCGGCGTGTACAATAGACCCAGCACGCCTAGAGGACCTTCGTTCATCAATATGATGAAGATCGCGAGTCCAGCGACAACTGGAGGCAATCCCATGAGTGTATAAGTCAGAGTTTTAACAAATTCCTTCCCTCGAAATTGCCTCAGACCGATTAGCGAGCCCAGGGGGATGCCCAATGCAGAAGCAATCAGGGTAGCGCTACCAGAAACGAAAAGGGAAAGAAACATTATCTGATATATTTCACTGTTGAAAGTGAATAGG
>JAHPYV010000174.1 GCA_019058495.1 Promethearchaeati archaeon | reverse complement strand
AGGCGATGACAAAACTACTTACAGTTCTAGCTAGGCAAAACCAAGTGCTAATCAACGTTCATCAGGCACAAGCTATGAAATCTGAATAGCGCGCACCGCGCGCGCTGTTCAAGCAACTCATTCAACTCATCGCCAACAACAGACACGAACTCTGCAAAGGCAAGGTCATTTCAATTAGCGTTGAGTGACTCGTCTGCCCATATAATCATATCGCATGCCTGCAGCTTTGAATAGGAACACGAGCACATAAGCTACCCAAATCTAGTTGATTTTCGATCTGCTCTCTTCCTCAGGTTCGGCAAGGATCTTCCGAAGCTTGGGCTTTAGAATCGGGATTTCCGTTTTTATCGCGTCCCATACCAACTTGTAGTCTACCCCGAAGTACGCATGGACCAACCTGTCTCTCATCCCTGACATTCTCTTCCAAGGAATCTCGGGGTGTCTTCTTCTAAGCGCCTCTGGAATGTGTTTCGTTGCCTCCCCGATGATTTCAAACTTCCTGATCACAGCGCTTGAGGTCTTATCGTCCTCTTTGATCTCGTCAATGGTCATACCGCTCACGAACTCCTCTATTGAGTTCATAGCCGAGATCAAGTCTTTCAAAAAGAGCTTATAGTCCCTTTTCATATAGTCACGACCTCTTCAAGTATCTGTTCTCGCAGTTCCTCTCTTACTGCCCTCTCTGAAACAATATCCACCTTTGCTTTGAGCTTCTCTTCAAGGAAGTCCCCAAGACCAACCAAGTCAAACAACGTAGCTCCCTCAAGAAACCTCACAAGGATATCCACGTCACTTCCCCGCTTCTCTTCTCCGCGCGCGTAGGAGCCAAACACCCCAATGATCTCCGCCCTGTACCCCGTCCTTATCGGTCCTTCAAGACTCCTAACAATTCTTATAATATTCTCCAGCTTTGTTCCCATGCTCACGACCTCTTTCTTCATTGGCTGAAGATGCGGAAGACGATTGGAAGTGGTGGTAATGTGCTAAGACCTCAGACCACGCGTCATGTCACATAGTATTCGATCCTAATCTTATAATCTAACCGCATCAATCCGCCACACATCAGAGTGCTGAGGACATAGGTGAATGGGTGTTCCAATCCTTCAGAGCGACCGAACTGAGAAACATACCTGTGTTTATAAAAAGCACAAAACGACGAGGACATTCTACTCACATGGCTCTCGTCAAAACCTAAGTAATCATCAACCACGCGCGAGCTTTAGAAGGGAGTTGATGTTGCAAGCCCCGACTCGTAGAATCACCTTGGAGAGTAATGAGGCCTCACTCGGTGCTTTCGACCCCAGGTGCTGAAGGACCGCAACTCTCATCTCGTGAAGAGCCGACTTCGCCCAAACTCGTGAGTCGACATCACAACTTTTCAGCTGCTCAATTAGAGCTTCAGCCGCTTGCTCACCTCCCGCTTTTCCCAGTACAGTGATTATCTCGTATCGCGTGTTTCTGTCCCATGCTTCTTTCAATTCATTGCGAAGTCCCATTGCAGCTCTGTCGCCACCCAAATGGCCAAGGGCTCTCACGAATGGGATTACCCCGAGACGTCTCTGAGTCTGAGTTGTCATCGCTCTAATCACAGGATCAACCGCACTTGGATCACCAATCTCTGCAAGAGCTTCCGGCGCCGAGCTATCTCCTTGCTCAAGATGTTTGATAAG
Source organism: Promethearchaeati archaeon (assembly GCA_019058495.1). Lineage (GTDB taxonomy): Archaea > Asgardarchaeota > Atabeyarchaeia > Atabeyarchaeales > Atabeyarchaeaceae > JAHPYV01. Next base: position 4,485 of record JAHPYV010000174.1, on the reverse strand, counting down.
AACGTCAAAGTCTCTTTTAATAAGATTCTTGACGAACCGCTCATCCGACCAATCGAAGAAGACGATGTCTCTAAACACTTCGGCTCTCCGTTGCCCATCTTCAGTCAACCTGTATTTTCTCTCTTTTGCAGACTCCGAATGCTCAAGGAACACGGGCTGTGTGGTCCATCTGTAGTCCATATCCTTGAGAGCGGATTGGACGTCCCTGATCTTGCAGTCGATTTCTTCAGCAATCTGTCCATATGTCTTAGGGCATTCAAGTAGCGCTTTCAGCACCCTAATCTTAATCTTGTACGAGTCTGTGGGCTTCGGTTTCCACGACTTCGACAATCGCCCCATCCTCCCATATTTAACCCCTTTAAAACCGCAACGAATACGTCGATCAGTATTTCAGTCCCACTAATCGACAACTCTAATCCACTCTTCCTCTATAAATATCTCCTTTTTTCCCCTTCATTACATCTGTATTCATCACGTCATGTCTCACTCGATTCAGGAACTCAAGCGCGCGACGCAAATACATCTCCAGAGACATAACGCGCGTATTAGCAGTTGTTACAGCTCATTTGCTGGCTTGTTCACTAGGAGTAGCATCCTGAGAAGGATCTTGGCTTGTGGCTCCTCGAATACGGGTTTCTTGCTCGTGGCCCAGTGCGCCGCTTCAGCGATTCGCCGTAATAGCGCGCGAGTTTGAGATACTCCGCGTGCACGGCGACATACTGGCATTGGTTGACCGCATTCTTGATGGAATGTAAGCAGAAAATTAATCCGTCGGTTCCCGATAGAATATCACGTGATTCTTCGGTTTCCGAGCCCAATTAAACGTTACCTGCACTTTCTTGACTGCGGCTTTCAACCTCACCTTTTCACTGTTTTTGATCCTTGCTGAACCACCCTTAACTTGAAAGAGTATCAAATGAAGCTTGTCAGGTTTTTTCCTGTCTAACTTAGTTGCAACTAGATCTATAACGCCCTTTTGAGGATAGCCTTTCCTTGACTTGAATTCCACATATCTCCAGCCAAGTTTGTTTAACCTGACCTTGGTAAATGTCACAGCATTCTTACCAGTTCTATGGGACTTTTTCGCTGCCTGTTTCCACTTTCGTTCCTCCTCGCTAATGTCTCTACCAAAACCCTTTGATCCATACTTCTTCCTGCGAGTTGTCCGTGCTTTCTTGGCAACTTCGGACATATTGCATTCCCACAAGAGTGGTTCTTTATCTTCGTAGCATCCCAATTTCATTCGATTCGTGAATATCTTCAACCCAAAATAGGTAGTCTTCTCCCCTTGGTACTCTTTTGCTTCAAAGACAATCTGGTCAAACCTGTATGAGTTGTCCCGGCCTATCTGTTCTCCGCAATCCTACATTTTACATAATTCTCAGTTTGGGTATTTCGACTCATCACTGTGGTGACTCTCGTTATCCCGGTGTTCCTTACTCATGTGACTTCACCTTTGGCGCGAACGGTTGATCCTGATAGTCGCTTTGACTCGGATTGAGGTGTTGCCCCGATTCCTTCGAACTGCACTCTTCCATCCAGAGAGACTCGGGCAACGCGCCAATCATACTTCTCGTGATCTATTGCTGACTCTAGAGACTGGCGGATTTTGGCAAGAAATTCAATCCGCGTTCTCCTGGACAGGAAAGTGATATCCTCTAGTTTCCGTCCATCGTTCAGTCCGTTAAACACGACGAAGTCAACAGGATGGAGCAACGGCTTGATATCATAAGGATCATAGTTGAGACCAGCAATATCCTCGTCAACGCACCTGCAGATCATCTTTGGAACCTTGGCTCGCCCGCGTTCAACGGCAGCATCGTGAAGCTTCCTTTCCTTCTCTTCGAAAAGCTCAGTCTGCCTGTCGAGTAGCTGCACTTTTGAATCATAGGTATCGAGCCACGTGTGGGGCGCCGCACCCTTATATCTCAGGTGCAGATCGCCGAGCCGAAGGATATCTCCGCAGTGAGGACAGACACATAGGATCGTCCTGAAAGATTGGAACAGACTCACAACGTCACCTATCATCTAGATCACCTTATGGAATACCTTCTTCTCTTCCACCGCCTCACGTATCATCTTCTCATGTTTATTCAGGGCGGCGCCACCAGTCTTTACTTCTAGGAAGGTGACAGAGTCAATGTTCATGTCGCACAGACCCTTGAAAACAATGAAGTCTACAGGTTCAAACAGTGGTCTGCAGTCAAAAATGGGTATCTTGAACTCCTTGTAAGCAGGAATAATCTTCTCAATTATCTTCCCAATGCCGACTTCGATTGCCTTTTTCTCCGCACCAGCGCCGGCAGAAAGTTTTCGCTTCTTGAAGTCGTTCATTCTCTGAGCTAATTCCTCAAGCATCTCCTGCCGTTTGGTTTCAGCAACCTCTGGGAAGGCTGCACGACCGTCGAACAATTCGGCGTCTTTGAGCTTGAATTCACTATGGCAGTGAGTGCACTCAGCGTAGAGACCTGAAGATTGAAGTCTACTAATGAATTTGCTACAGCTCATGAATCCCCCACATCCGCATCGATATATACTCGCAAACACCAAGAGTCCGTGTCGACGTAATATTCTTTGCGTCGGAGTTGAGAGGATCGCAACACCATCGAAACAGACTTATTGCTCAATTCCAAAGATAATTAGCAGACCTGCGGCGATGATCGCTCTGCGGAGGGGATTCGTAGTGCCTCCTAAGGCTGTAAGGACAATCCGTGATTTGATCTAGTGGCAGTACGCCAAGATAATAAGCGAATCAGCAGGCTTCGGGAAAAAGCAGTTCGCCTTCGTTATGGACAGATACAAGAAACTGCAGAGTGGCGAAATAGAGTGGAGCACATCCATCCGCGAATACATAAAAGAAAGAGAGAAACCCAACCAGTGCATCTACTGCGGCTCCAAAGTAGACCTCTCAGTAGACCACCTCATACCCAGAAACAAAGGCCGACCAGACATTTCCGATAATGCTGTGATAGCATGCAAGAAGTGCAACTCATCTAAAGGCGACAAAGGAGTCTACGAATGGTTCCAGCTAGACAGACGCTACGAGGTACCAAGAATAGTGGAAGGAAAGTGCCTCAAACTACTATACCAACTACACGAAGCTAAAGCAACACTTGGCATGGATCGTACCGAGCTCGAAAAACTCTGCAAGAACTGCGACTTAGGGAAACTCTGTCCCAAAGAAGCCGACCTGACAGTATACTGCCTAGAAAGCATACTAAGCAAAGTCGAGAGTTGAAGCGGTCTTTCATATGCTTTCTTTTCAAGTGTCTTCATAATCTGGGCTGGAAGTCAAGGACTACTGCCCAGCATGCATAAAACACATAGACGAAAGCTCTTTCTAGTGCTGTCCAGGACAGCCTCAGTACCAAGCGGTGGTACGACGAGAGAGATGAAAAACAGGATAGCCGACAGCGTTCCACTTCGTTCGAAATCGATCAAAGCGTTAAGCAGACGCCTGTCGAGGTTTTTAAGCATGTTTTACGACCATTAGGATGGAGTAGCAATTCTCTTAGGCTATTCCGCAGCGCAAACATCGAATGCTATTACATTGGTCTGGAAGCGGAGTCGAACGATCATGGAGAAGAAGCAAATTGAGTTCACTCTACATGCAAAAAACAAGCTCAAACGCCTCATCAAGGCAGGCGTTACAAAAGAAAAGATCCTGAGGACCATCGAGACCCCTGAGAAGGTTGTTGACGGATACTACGGACGAAAGATAGCACAAGGTTTATTGAGCGCGGACTTAGTACTTAGAATAGTATACGAGGAAAGCGAGGAGAAGATCATGGTAATCACAGTATACCCCGCTGAAAGGAGGAGGTATCGATGAAAATCAGATACGATAGAGAAGGAGACACGCTGGACCTACTACTGCAAAATGATCAGATACATCACGCAGAGGAACATGAGCAAGTAATAGTGAACTACAATGAAAAAGGAAGGATCGTTGAGATAGAGATACTGAACGCCAGCGAATTACTTGGAAGATTCCTAAGTGAGTTCCTCAAAGCTCCTAGAAGAGAAGTAGTTGAGATCGCGTGAATCGTTTTTTCATGTTGGGCATCCGTTCTAATCGCGGCACCACCATCTACCGCGTCGCCTGCTGTTTCCGTGCGCGCAAAGACAATTAGGTCGATAGATCACGAACACACGGAAAAAGCTCACGATACTGAGCAACCCGCAGAGAAACGAGAGCTAGTTATAAGAATAGAGCAGAATCCATTAGAATATGTGTGACCGCGAAGCCGCGTGCTGGCAGAAACGCTCGAGTACCGCCTGCATTGGATCCCGCAGATAGACATCGTCTCATGGATTGTATCTTCAGACATTCAACGACTGAGAATCTGTCCGCACGGGTTAGCCACTTGAGCGCTAGTTCAGTGATCAGTCTACTGAAACTCCTACTTGTGCGCCGCTGCCCATCTCATGTCTCGACTTCTCTGACTCCTCCACAGTAAGGGCAATAAACCGCGGTGCGGTCAA
>JAHPYV010000173.1 GCA_019058495.1 Promethearchaeati archaeon | reverse complement strand
GGTTTAACATCGAACAGGGGAAGATCACTCTAGCGCATTTCTACAACGATGTTGCTCTCTGCTTCAAGGCTCCTACCAAATTCAAGTTCAGCCAAGTCTATCAAGTATCCATATGCAAGTATAGAGATGGTGAGTTCTATCTTTGCGTAGTGTACGAGAATCGTGAGAAAGCGTACAGGGATAACGGGTTGTATCAGGCCATTGACCTAGGCATCGACAAAACTGTTACAGCGGTTAACATGTATGGAAAGTTCTTTGAGGCAACTAATCCGCGACCAGACAGATATTGGAATCCAATAGTCGATGCTATACAGTCAAGAAGAGACCACTGCAAGAAAGGGAGCAGAAGGTGGATTCGTTTACACAAGGCTCTGAGGAGATTCAAAAAGAAATCCAGCGACCAGATTCCAGACTACCAACACAAGCTCTCAAGGAAAATGGTTGATAATACGAAAGCAAACACATTCATTATTGGGAAGCTGGGAGTTAAGGAGATGGCTCAGTCTGAGAAGGCAACAACAGGCCTCAATCGCTCGACACAGAACAACGGTTATTTGTTTCGCTTCGCCAGATTTCTGGCCTACAAGGCGCACCTTGCAGGCAAAAGAGCAAAAGAAATCAGTGAAGCCAACACTTCCAAGAGATGCTACACGTGTGGCAGAACACATAAGATGCCTCTCTGGAAGCGGACTATGCAGTGTGATTCTTGTGGGAACATGGTTGATAGGGACAGGAATAGCGCAGTTAACATCATGCTACGTTTCCTATCACAAAATGCCATATGGACTGGCTATCAACAATTCGCCGATAACCTGCGGAAAACAGGTCTACCACTTGTAGCACACCCGCAGAGAGCCCCACGCAGTAGCGTGGAGCAGTCCACTAGTTAACTGAGCAATATAGGAACCCTTTGTTGTTGGAAAAATCTGTTATGGCACTCATCGGCACACAGAGATGGTTAGACGGAGGATTCAAGTCTTCTCGTTTAATACGATTTCATTCCTGATAAATTGAATGTCGAAGGTAGCATGAGTCATGTGGCGCTTTGGGAGGCTGATCGATTTAACTCACTTCTGAATCATTCCGCTTCTTATGATTATGGATTCAACTTCAAACCAATCTCTGGCGATGGGAACTCTCATCTTGGACGTTATTTCTCTCGCGACTTCCGAAGACAAGGCTACCCCTATTGCTAAGGGAACAAAGTCAGCTATGACTAGAAGATCATCTGGCTCATCATCCACTCCGACTGCGAGATCAAGTCTCGTCGCTAATCGTGCGAGAACCGCCCTCTTGAAATCGTCTGTCGGAGACATCTTTCTGGGTTTCATATAGAGCATTGTGTCTATCCCATTCGGTATGGGGAAGCCGAAACGCGATAAAGTTCTCAGAGTTTCACTTTTGAGTGATTCTTCCTTGGAATGGTGTCTTCCAGTTAAGTATATTGTTCCAAGACCTAATGACCTGAGTCTAGATAGTACTTCGACTGAACCCTTTACTGGAACATCTAGATCCATGTGTCCTCCAGACAGGAACAACCTGTAAAACCGGTCCCGCTGATCCTTTGAAAGCCTGTCGATCTTGAACGTTGGAGGAATAGCTGCTATTGAAGTGAATCCTGCTGCCTCAGCTACTGATCGTTTGAATCTTTCTCTACTGTCAATTAGAGTATTGTCCAAGTCAGTGACAAGGAACCTTTTCCCACATACGTTCTGGGAGACGCCGCCAGCACCAGCGTTATTAGTCAATCGTCTCAAACCCTCTTGGCACATCTGGAGTAAGCAAGATAAACCTTAGTATCCTATTATTCTAAGTGAGAAGCGAAATAATATAATAGATGTTGATTGTACACTCGGAGTGAACTTGCCGCAGACGGGCACGTAGAAGAACAATCGGTAAGGAGACTAAGACAACATGAATGAGAAAAAAGGGGATGACAAGGAGCGATATATTTTCAAGGTCATTCTGATAGGGGACGGAGCTGTAGGCAAGACATCTCTGATTCAAAAGTACATGGAAGGTAGGTTCAAGACAGACTACTTGCCAACGATAGGTACGCAGATCTACACCAAGGATGTTCTCGGCGGGGAAGGCGATGCGAACATCAAATTAGTGGTGTGGGACATATCTGGACAGCAAGCATTCTCCAGCGTTCGACCAGACTATTACAAGGGAGCTAAGGGCATAGTTCTCATGTTCGATTTGACCAGATCTCAAACATTCGAGCATCTGGATAACTGGATCAACGAGGCCAAGAAGTATACTCGGAGTCCTCAGGTCATTTTGGCAGGAAGCAAATGTGACCTCGAACGCGAACGAGAAATAGCACAGAAGTACGGTGAGGAATATGCATCGAAGATCAAGGCTCCATATCTTGAGACCTCAGCCAAAGATGGCAAGAATGTTGAGAAGCTCTTCGATATGCTGGCGCAGATGCTTCTAGAAGATTCTGTACGGGCTCAAGCGAAAGGAGAAACTGACGCATAATGGACTGTTGAAGGCCTATTTCAGCAGGTATTTTTGCAGTACGTTCCTTGCCTGTTTCCGTTTTCTCTGATGGTTTAGGAGAAACTTGCCTACACGCTCAGCCAACAGTTCCTTACATTCTCCGCAAAGTATCTCTCCGCGTCTGCACGTGCTATTCAGTTCCTCCATTTTCTTATCATCTTCTTCGAAGAGGAAGTAGAAGTACTGGTGAACTGGGCAGATGTCGGGGTTACCTCCAAACTTTCTCTGCTCTGCGATCGTAGGACGACCTCCCGTGAACGCGTTCATGATCTTTTTCTTGGCTTCCTTGGGGGTATCAGTCAAGTAGATTGCTGTCTCAGGGATCGAAGCGGACATCTTTCCAGATTGCTGGAGTGAAGGCATGAATTTGCAATGCATCTGTGCGGGTTTATAGTATCCGAGCCTCGTTGCAGCGTCCCTTGCCACTCTCCAATGCGGGTCCTGATCTATGCCTGCAGGTATCAAGCAGGGGACCTTCTTTCCAGTTATAACAGACTCAAGGAAACATGGAGCGGACTGGACGGCTGTGTAGAAAATAATGCCGATGTTCGATTCCTCTTTAAATCCAAAGACTGCCCTGGCAGTGGAAAAGGTTGTCAGCTTGGCAACTCTTAGAGCTAATTCGTATAACAATGCAATGTTCTTCGTGTCGACGATCAGTTTCGTTTTGCCTTGTTGAAAACCCATTGCTATTACATCCAACGCATTATCATATGCGTAATCTCTTGCGTCATCAAGTGTCAAGTCCCGTATATGGAGAAACTTCTCATCATCAGTCAATTGAAAATACAGTTTCACTTTGAACGCGTCTTGAAGATACTTTGTGAATATCCAAGACATTATATGTCCAAGATGAGTGTGGCTAGAGGGGCCCCTGCCCGTATACAGAACAAACTTCTCTCCCTTGTCATAAAGATCCAAGAGCACATCTAAGTCTCTGTGTGAAAAGAAGATCTTTCGTCTCAACTGCAGGTGCTGATAACCAGCAACCTTTTCAATTCTTTTTATCAGTGCATCTGTAAGAGGCTGAGTCCCGAACTCCTTTATGAGTCGCTCGTAGTCGACCTTGCCTGAAACTTCCCAGGGTGTAACAACCATTTCTTCTTCGTTATTTGCCATTCAGCTACTGCAGCCTCCTGCGAAATTGACAAAGCTCTCAAGGAAAGAATACACTTACAGGAACCCTAAACGTATTTAAGATTTTAATGGCGACCCTCCTATTTATAGCGCGCCCCTGTCAGCCGCTGAAAGGTAGCTATCCAGTTCGCAACAAGATCTCGCAGAGATCGACTCTCAGTATCATATTTTTATAAGGAAACTTACCCACATAAGTTATAGAGCAACTCTTTAGCCTTCCAACAGTCAATGCTGTCTTGACTCAATATGACCTGGAATGTTCACTTGCAGGTGTGACGTTGATTGAACGTCGAGACCGATCTTTGTTAGAATTCCTGTCGGGGTTGGTCGAGTTGTCAAAAAAAAGTGATAAGGAAAAGAGCAAAGATCTAGACGAATTGAAAGACGAAGACATCAACATTGAAGAAATAGTCAAGATCATAGCTCCGGAAGATGTCAGCACTACCAAGAAGAAGGAGATTCCGAAACCAGTAGCAACCAAGATTCCTGAAAAGAAGGAAATGGTCAAGCCAGTGGAGGCAAGAACTACTGAGAAAAAAGAGGCACCTGCGCCACAAATCCCAACGACTATTGAAAAGAAAGTGGCGATGAAGACTGACCCACCGAAGCCTCCTGAGACAGGCAAGACAGTAATAGGGAAAGAAGAAGATGCTCTTGATAGATTTGTCAACAAGATTGACGAAGTCTATGGGCATCTTGATCAGTTGTCAAAGAGTGTAGTTCAACTCAACCAAGATCTAGAAGGTAGGACCAAGTCCATCGCCGACGCAATGGATAGGTTAGCAGCCGACCTCAAGGATGCTTCATTAGTAATAGAGCAAGCAAGGGATAATGTCCAGGCCAATCTCCCCGCTCAGCAGACTGCGACAAGGCAAGACCGTGAACCAAGCTACGCGACGCCACCAAGACAACAGCAACCGCCACAGCAAAGCTATCAACCACCGTCTACGCAGAGTTATCAGCAGCCCCCGCAGCAAAACTATCCCCCTCCACAGTATGGCTATCAGCAGCCGCCACCGCAGTACTCTCCTAGTCCCCAGCAACCCCCGCCGCAGCAAGGATATTACCAACCGCCACCACAACAGCAAGGTTTCTTTCAACAACCTCCTCCAACACCGCCACCTCCTGGCGTTTCCCCTGAGGACGCCGTTACTAGGGGCTCAGAGTCTTTAAGGGGCACAGTGTTTGATGATGTTGTATCTGCCCTTGGTCAAGTAGCCTCGATAGTGTTCAGTCGGCTTCTTGACGCACGGGAGAAGATTCTTCGAATTGACCCATCCTTCCCAGTGCAAGAAATGGATCCTACGCTTAATGAACTTAGAGCCAATCCACGGATGAAACTCTCTCAGGTAGACAAAAGAAAGATAGTTGAGAGAATGCTTTACTGGGCCAGCCGCCTGCCGAGACCACCTTAACATCGACGTAAGCTTGGAATCACAAGGATTCTGGTCTTCCTTTGGAGTACAAACACTTTTCCCTTCCTTCTCCAGAGCCTTTATCCTATCTATTACTACAGTTGCGACTTTATTTAAACCTTTTATTCGCTAATCGAAGAACCAACGAAGCTGATAAGTTTCTGTTTTAAGGCATCTAGATTACTGAGTTCAGTTTCCCAGATCACAAGAGTTGAAAAACCAAATTGACGGAAGTAACCGATGCGCTCAGACTCTTCCTCAGGAGAATGCCAATGTTGCCCGAAAAGTTCCACAATCTTCTTGCTACCATTTACGTTAACGAAGTCGGGCATTCTGCCCGCAATGATCATCGAGCCATCCCCAGTGTATCTATATTGGTTAGGCGCTAGTTCGTTTAGTATAGCTAGTAACTTGAGTTCACACTTGTTGGGTTTCATCTTGGCGGATGCCAACCATGTCCTTATCCTCTTTTCCGCCATTTCAGGATGTTCGCTAAGGTATTTCTTGGTTGCGTCCGAATGCTTCTGTCTGATCTCTGGTTGCTGATGCACTTTCTTGGATACTTCTGAAAGCCTTTCTCTTACCCCTGGATTATTGAACCGACACTTCACGGCCTGCGATATCCTTCTCTTCGCTTCTTCTGTCTGAGGTGGTTGCTTCTTAGGCTTAAGTTGCCAAGTTCCTATTATCGCTGATATTTGTCTAGCTCGCCACTCCTGATTTGCCCATAATTTCTTTCGTATCTCAGAATATTTCCTCTTCCGGTCTTCCGTGAAGGGTGTGCCCTTTCTTCCCGTAAGGGATTCTGAGATTTTGCGTCTTGTTTCTAGGCTCTGTATTCTCCCCATAATGGATGCACAAGCTTGTCTAGTAGATATGTTCTCCATATTTTAATACTTCGCTTCTGCCTAAGGCTATTTCTGTTGACCCGAGTTCGTTAGCTTCTTTGCAACCAAGTTCGCAACTCGTTCGATTAGATCCTCTTTCTCCATCTGGCAGCCTTCGCTTGAGGAGCTGCCGGATTTTGGAGTCCACCTGGAAGCCGAGGCTGCTAAGTTGTAGGCATGCTTCCTGGACGAGATCTTCTTCATCGTAGATCCTCGGTCTGCACCTTAGATA
>JAHPYV010000011.1 GCA_019058495.1 Promethearchaeati archaeon | reverse complement strand
CTATTTTGTTACTCAATTGAGCAATGGAACCTATAGACTCTCGTTAAATATGACTGGACTGAATCCTGGCACTTACCCCTGTGGTTTCGGCTTCAATAAGACTCACTGGGTCACTATCACGACAATTAGCGCCCAAATTACTGTCCGGAATATCTATACAAGCTTGTCTTCGCCTACTCCCCCGATAGCCATATCATGGGTGGATAATACGACAGCAGTGCTTGTCTACAAGGATATCGATCACAACAGTAACATCTCATTTGCTTCATGGGACAGGGTGAACATATATGACAAGTATACAGGACAGAACTACACCCTACAGTTCATATTCAACATATACCTTAACCCTATCACCCATTCATGGAATATAAGAATAAACGGCTCTCTGCCCGTTGGAGACTATACTCTTTGGATACACGTTAGCGTTCCGGTATCGAATGGTTATTACGTTGATGCGTGGCTCTACCTTACTCTAAGTGTTCAGCCTATACCAACGAGCATAGCCCAAGATTCAAGGACTGTTCTGACACCGGTTTGGGGAGACCTTGGAAAGATAGTCGTGAAGTACACCGACGGTGCCCAGAGACCAATTCTTGGTGCAAGTGTTGCCGTATTCATCAGTCCATTTATCACATGGCGTGCTCGCGAGAACGGAACTGGGATATACACGATATTTCTGAACACAACAGCTGTTACTGTGACTCCATCTTTCTATGAATTTACAGTTCAACTTAGTAGAGGTAACTACTCGACTGCGACTCTCTCATTTTTGATCCCGACGAACCCCTTGTCTGTCAACAAGATAGCGACATTAATTATATTTATTACAGATCCGCAAGTAACAGCTAGAGGAACACCCGCAAATTACACTATACGATTCTTGGATACCAGTCACAACAACCTACCAGTTCTTAATGCGAACATAACGCTTATTGGAGTCGATCGCAGTCATTACAACGTTACGGAACTAGGCAACGGTTACTACGCGATAATCTTGCAAACTGATTGGATTCCTGATCAGGGAATTGGCTTCACAGTGTCGGCCTCGAAAACCAACTACGTTACCTACTCAACTTTGGTCCAATTCAAATTCTCAACTGGCGGCTTCTCCTTAATCACAATTCTAATGATTGGCGGTGGCGGCGGTGTCTTTGCCGTACTTGCTATACTTGGATACGTAATGTACCGTAGATCCAAGATACCATTTGTCATCAAGAAGATCGATCAAAGCATCAAGTTAATCAGCAAGGGAGAAATGCCTCAACCTGTTCCAATGAGGACCAGGACACAAGTGATCATTGGCATCTATCAAGCCAAGCTATCAATATTATCAAAGGAGAAGCTCGAAGAGCCCAGCAAAAAGCCTGAGAAAGGAACAAAGAAAGCTGAAGCAGGTTTGGAGATAAAAACAGAGGAAGAATTCGCTAAGAAACCAGAGGAAGTGACTGGGAAGGGACCACATGAAGCTGAAGCAGCGATATTTGAAGCGACTGCAGCTGCCGAACCACAGGAAGCGGATGTAGACTTGATAGCCCAAGAACTCGAAAAACTTGAATCCAAGGGTGAAACAGAACCAACCGCGGAAAAAGACCTTATCAAACGAGAGATAGAAGAACTTGAGAGAGAAACAAAGAAGAGAAAGAAGAAAGGCAACTGAAATCATCAACTCACAATGCAACGCTTCGCTTTTCTCTTTTTTGGGAACTACACTCCTTGTTAACTAGTGATGAGACATTTCGTAGATGTCATAAAGACCAGATTTTCTCTAGGGAGAATTTTTAAGGGTTCACGGTTATCCCTAGGTCTGTACAAAGATGGTTGCAGAGGTTAACAATGGCTATGAGAGCAGAAAATAGCAATCCTGACAGGCTTCCACTGGTGAAGCCAAGATTAACCATTCCTGAGGCAGACACTTTCCGGCAAGGCAGAGGCTTCAGCCGCGGTGAAATTGAGAAAGCAGGTGCATCGGTTGATGATCTGAAGACAGCGCATCTACGAATCGACCCACTGCGCAGAAGCGTTCACGAAGTAAACGTCAAGTCACTAAAGGAACTCCTAGGAACTCCAGCCGGGGGAAAGGCTACTCAGAGAGGAAAACCAAAGGAGAAAGCTAAGACTGCAGCGAAGAAAGAGGCAGCCAAGAAGAAGAAGCCAAAGACAAAGCCAGGAAAAAAATAAGGAGAGCATTGACTGGAATCAGTCTTCTTCCAAGCAGATTGCTGTGGACCGACGTGGGAAGGTGGCTTGGATTTGCATTTTGGAGTGCGGTGTTATCCAGACAACGTGTCTACTGAAGGAGTCAGAGATGCTGTAGCCAAGCTTGCTAGTCTGTCTCACAGCGAGTTTATTCACCTCTCGGTTAACTCATTCCTAAAGCCAACCCCTTTTGTCAGCTCTTCCAGCGATGAGGGCTCCCTCTGTTTCACGCCGAATCCAAGCTTCTATGAAGGTTCAAAGATCAAACCGACCAAAGCAACACAGTTTGCGAACCACGATGTCCTGGACGAAGTCTGCAAAGAGGCAGGAAAAAGAGGAATGCAAGTCTTCGCGGTCGTGAATTGCCTAGTAAATCAGGCTGTTCTCAAAAAGAAGCCTGAATATGCTCAGGTGAGCAGCAGCGGAGGACAAAGCGACGAGATCTATCCGCTGATGTGCTTCAACAATCCGAGCGTGGAAAGATACATTCTCAGTTTGACAAGTGATATTCTATCGAACTACGAGGTTGCGGGCATCGAACTTGAAAGACTTCACTACTCGTTGACATCAACCTTCAAAACTGGAAGCTTGACATGCTTCTGTGATTATTGTAAAGCTGAAGCGCGCAACCAGGGAATAAATATCGATGGTGTTAAACGCAGGTTAAGATTCTTTCCCAAGCCCTTCGCTGAACCTCAAGAGATTATGGAAGCATCCAGCAGCAACCCTTTCTCCCTGAGTCTTAAACTTCTTAGATCATGGGTTTCGCTGCTGGGTTTGAGTTCATGGTTTCAACATCGGCGCCACATGGTATCAGAAATAAATGGAAGACTAATGATTTCATCACGTCAATCAAACCCTGATGCCATGGTTGGAATAGATTTGTGCCCATCTGAATTATCATGGATAGCCGGTCACGATTACAGGGCTCTAGGCAAGAACCTTGATTGCCTCTACCCGCTCCTAGAAGAGCCCCTCATCCGCAGGGGAATGAACTCCGTAACAAATGAGCTAAGGTCGCTCAGAAGAACTCTGGGGGGAGTTCTACGGGAAACGAAGATCTATCCAGTAGCCATCCTGAGTGCCTCAGTATCCCCAGAAACGACCGTTGACATCGTCAAATCAGCAATTGGAGAGTCTCAAGGTCTGATCCTTCACGCATATGGGCAGATTCCAGTAGAGAACTTGAAGGCATTTGGTCAAACCATCAAGAAATATCAGTAAGAGATCCAGATGACTCAAAGATAATTCTGATAAACTAGTTGTGCCCATAAGCGATCAGACAGCTGCCTCATTCTGATACTAGATTTAAATAAAGAATTCATCAGAGAAATTTATGGGGCTGATCGCAGTTCACCAAAAGTATATGTGAGCTGAATACAGCTTCGCGACCAGAATTGCGGAAGATTAGAGGTGCTTGATCAAGTGCCGAAGGTAGTTGCCTACGTGCTCGCACTAGCCTCAGCTGGAAGCGAGCACGATGTAAACGAGCAGATAAAGAAAATACCTGATGTGGTCGACTCTAAAGTATGCTACGGTGCCTGGGACATCGTTGTTACCGTAGAAACCGAAAGCTTCGGAAAGCTAGACACTGTGGTCACCAAGATAAGGAAACTTCCTAACATCGAGCAGACAACCACACTAGTGGCAACTTGAAACAAAAATACCTTTCATTAATGATCGTCAAGGAGAGGAAAGCAGGAGCTTGAGCATGAGTGATTCCGCACGAGAGGTCTTGAAGAAATACGGTCTCAGCGAGTACGAATCAAAAGCCTATGCAACTCTAGTGCAACTCGGTTCCGCCTCCGTCAGGGAAATATGCAAAGTCGCCGGAATTCCGCAGCCAAGAGCCTATGATACTCTGGCAAAACTGGAGTCGAAAGGACTTATTGAAACACAAGAGGGGAGACCGGTAATCTACCGTGCGGTTCCACCAAAAAACGCCTTCGACCGGCTTGAGAAGGGTCTGAAGGCACAGACAGCCCTCGCGGTAGAGGAGTTCGCATCTAGGTATGGCTATGAGCGATCCAGTGCTGAGATGTGGACAATAAAGGGAGAGACAAACATAATCAACAAGATCGAGGAAATGATCAGTTCAGTAGAGGATCATATTCTACTAGCTGTCCCAACAGAGGTCCTTGAAAAGATCAAACCATCCCTAGACAAAGCAATAA
The DNA here is from genome assembly GCA_019058495.1 of Promethearchaeati archaeon. Taxonomy (GTDB): domain Archaea; phylum Asgardarchaeota; class Atabeyarchaeia; order Atabeyarchaeales; family Atabeyarchaeaceae; genus JAHPYV01. The sequence goes on along the minus strand of JAHPYV010000011.1, from coordinate 22,102 downwards.
GCAGAAATGTGAAAGCGAATCTTATGGTGAGTCTGAGGGGCAATCCTCAAGCAGCGATACCGACAATAGATAATTGCGTCAGTTTCACAAGGAAAGATGATATTCCAGCCATACTAGTCTCGGTGGACAGAAAAGAAGCCCTGATGTCATCAGGATGCACTAGTAATTACAAGGGACCATGGGTCTCAGTTTGGACTAACGAACCGAGCTTCGTGGAACTTGTGTCAATGTTTTTTGGTTCGCACTAGAAGAGAGACACCGTACATGTCTTTTTCTCTTCTAATCTACGGATTTGGCAACCTGCGCTGCAATAATGCAGAGCAGGATGCAGGTTAGTCACTGTCTAGCGCAGAACTATTTCTTGGTCAAATCCACTGCTGAGATCTTCTTTGTGAACACAGTGTCGCCTTTCTTGTTTTGGACCTCAAAGATATATTCTTTCTCGCCTTCGACTCTTGGATACTCGAATTGAAGTGCTTGTGAGGATAACCACTCAGGTATGAGTATTTCCCACGCAACCACATCTTCGGACGTTTCACCTTTGTGAATTATCCTGACTTTCAGATCTTCGAGGCAGTCTACTGTATCATTTCTCAACGTGACTCTAACTTTGCTTTGACCTTTACCGACGAGCTCAGTTTCACCAAACTTGACAAGGGGCTTGGCAGGCTGGCTATCTGACGGCGCGAATCCGTCCAGTTTGCATGGGGGCGACTCCAAAACGAATAATGGTTTATCACGCGGCTTGTAGCGATGGTTCTTCTTCACCCTACCGATATTCAGCACCTTAGTCAAATCTTCTTCGCTAAGTGGTTTGAATTCTAAGTACCCATCCTTTACTGCTTTGTTCAGCAACTCCATTCCTGCATTTGTTCTAACAATTATGGTAGAGAACCCTGGTTGCGACCCAATACTTCCAACTGAGATATCGGCCTTTTCAGAGGTCAAGTCAGTGCAGAAATCGCAACTGCTTGACCTGATACTATCTAGATCTGCGATTGGCCATTCCTTCTCCCCGTTATTCCTAAGCGTGACTCTAAATTTCCCTTCCTTGATATTCATCTTAGTGATGTCCGTCAAAGGGACGCCATTCTTCTCCTCGAAGAAAGTGTGCAATCCATTGATGGAAAATGAATCCATGCAGAATAGGCCTATTCTAAGAACATTCGTTCCCTTGAAGAGGTGAACCAGTCCAACTGGTGAGTTCTGCATTTTGAATACTGCATCGATTTTACAGGGTGTACCAACGAATGCCACTGACTTATACCCACTTCTCATGGCTTTGCTAAGCGCTGGAACAACTTGACTATGACTGTAGAAAGAGCCTGAACTTTCAAGTATCTCTTTCTCAGATGTTACAACCTTCGGCACAGGTTTCCAAGGCTGCTCACTATCCTTCGAAGTGACCACGGCTGCATCAACTATTTTGTTCTTCAATGCATAGAGTAATAGTGAAGTAACTATTCCTCCATCTTGCCCTTTCACTTTGTCAAGTTTCGACTTGCCCGTATAAGCCGCGATGTAAGCGCCGATTTGCTCAGGTTGTGTTGTAGAGGTTCGTGGGCACTGGTTATAGCAGACCCCGCACACTGTACACTTTCCAACAAGCTTTGGTTTTCCATCTTCAAAAGCTAACTGATCGCAACTTGCTACACAAGCGCCACATGAGACACACGCGCCTTGGTTAATCACTTCTCTCTGTAGGCGAGCAAAATTCTCTTTCTTGCCTTTCAAAATCTTCTGGGCGTTCGAAATACTTTCCTTGTACATTGCTTCGGCTTTTTCTGACATTTCAGTTCCCTCATAGATTCGAAACAAGTGACATTAATCTACTAAACTCACTTGACAGTATGACTTGATCTCATAACTGAATCTCGACTACAAATATAAAAGCATTAACCTGTCGCGTACTTAACTCTACACGTGCTATCAGCAATGAAAGGAAACCTGGGAAAGCAGCTAGACTCACTTGACAATAAATGAACGTCAGGATCCGCATCAAGTGAGATGAAGGCAAACCCAATTCTTCACTCAGATCTTGTAGATGAATTGCCTAGCATCTCTTAGATTCGGAAGCTTCTTCACCAACCCAAGTTTGAGGAGTATCTTTAACGCGTATCTTACAGTTCGCGACGAGAAACTTGTCTTATTCGAGATGGCCTTGGGTGTCAGGGGGCCATCATCCTTCAGAATTCCAAATATCTTCATGGCCGAAGGAGGAATGATTCTCTCATCGCTAGACATGATAACTCGCCTTCCTTTACAAAGAGAAATCACGGGAACTATATATAATTTTATGCGATGCATATCATCGATAAATATCGAATCCAACGAAGCTCCCAATAGCTTTGAATCTATGTACAATACTAATGCCGTACTCTTAAAGGTTGATGATCTCCATACGCTTCGAGGAACCAAGCGCTGCGAAAGCAACCTTGAGCGCCTCTTCAGCATCCTTTAGACTAACCGCCAACTCTTTACCCTGCTCTATAGCCTCCAAGAATCCTTTCAGCTCCCGTTTCAATGGCTCTTCGAACACGAAGTGGGGCTTAACAGTACGCTCTTTCTTAATCGTTCTCAGTTCCTGCGTTACGTAATCGATTTCTACACTGCCTTCAGAACCAGTGACCATCATGCTTCGGATACCTATTGGCGTAATCCAATTAGTTTCAACGATTCCCAAAACCCCATTCTCAAACTCAATTAATAGGTTTGCAAAATCCTCTGTCTTGCCGCCTGTAAAACTCTTAGTTTGGCAGAATACTCTGCGGGCAGGTCCGAACAATCTACGGAGGACGTATATCTCATGTATCCCCAGATCCAGTAGAACACCAACCTCCCATCCCCGCTTCGGATTTCTGCCAATTCTCCTTGAACTCGCCACGTAGGGTTGCCCAACTTCTCCACCCTTTTTGATTACATCCTCAATTCTCTCAATGCATGGGTTGAAAAGCTCAATGAAACCAGGCATGACTGCGACATCATTTTTCCTGCTTCTGTTAACTAACTCACTGAGTTCGGAGAGGCTTGTTGCTACAGGCTTCTCGACTAAGACTCCACCAATGTCATAGTCGACAACTTCAGATGCCACTCTGCACAAGTCTTGCGGTGAAATCACAATGCTAACAGCGTCAGGCTTCTCTTTTTCTAGCATCTCGTGAAAATCATTATATGCTTTGCATCCATAGAGCTTGGCCACTTCGCTTGAATGTGAGTAATCAGAATCCGCAACAGCGACAAGTTGAGCATTCGGCAACTCTCTGTAGACACGACAATGAGCTCTACCGAACCATCCGGCACCGATAACAGCGCACTTCAGAGTCATTTCAACCAACTCGACAACCAAATGCTGCTCTGTTTGTCAACATCTTCGAAGGGGACATATTTCAGTAAGCCAAATCGTGTTCATTGGGTACTGCTCTGGGGTTACCACCGATTATGAGACTCGTTAACTGTGCAGATATAAATGTCAATCGATCACTAGAAAGCGCTGGGTCTCCACGAAACAACTTGGAAAATTCAGCTATGTTGAGTACACAACCAAAGAATACTATCTTTCACATCCAGAAACCGATTATGAAGAATATGGAAACATATATAATAATAGTAAATTGACTGCGTTGCAGGGGTAAGTTGTTTTGGCCGATAAGTACGATGTCGTTATTGTGGGTGCTGGCACCGGAGGTGCGTCTGCAGCCAAGCGCATTGCGAAAGCTGGTTTCCGAGTAGCTCTCGTCGATGGAAAGCCAAGAGGGAAAATAGGCGACAAAGTCTGCGGAGATGGCATCTCCAAAGAGGCATTTGACAAGCTGAAACTGAAGTATCCAAAGGGAAACGAGCTGGAGAGAAAAATCAACGGATTTGACCTCTACTCCCCAGATGAGGAATCCCACATGAGGATACAGGGAGAAGGCTTCACGATAAATAGACTAAACTTCGGTCAAAGGCTAGTCAACGAAGCTGTAGATTCTGGGGCGATATTGGTCGACAATACGCTTGCGCAAAAACCAATCCTAAATGGCGAGAATGTAGTTGGCATAACTGCGAAGAAGATTGGCACCTCAGAAACCAGAGAATTGCATGGCAATATTACGATCGACGCAAGCGGATATTATGCTGTTCTCAGAAAGGCAATTCCCTTTGCAAAGAAATATGGTATAGAAACTGAAGTTGATCTAGGGGATGTGGAAATCTGTTACCGTGAAATCCGAGTTATCAAAGAAGAACTAGACCGGTCGGACTGCTGCAAGATCTACTTAGAGCAGAACATGGCTCCTGGCGGATACATCTGGATCTTTCCGGAGTCTGGAAGAAGAGTGAATGTCGGCCTTGGTGTTCAAATGCTACGAGGACATCCAAATCCTAAGAGCCTCCTATACTCCCATGTCCTGACAAGAGCACTTTTCAAAAACTCAGAACTCGTCACAGGCGGCGGAGGTGTAGTCCCAACTAGACGACAGTTATGGTCATCTGTAGCCAACGGCTTTATTCTGGTCGGTGACTCAGCATGTCAAGTCAATCCGCTTCACGGTGGCGGAATACACTCATCAATGCTTGCTGGTGATTCAGCTGGAGGAGTTACCATAAAGGCATTGGAAGAGGGTGATTACAGCTGCAGTGCGTTATGGAGATATAACACTGAATTCATAGACTTGTATGGGTACAAGCAGCCATCGCTTGACATATTCAGAATATTGCTTCAATCCCTCACAAATGAGGAGTTGAATTATGGCCTCAAGAATAGAATCGTCACCGAAGAAGACATCCTCAAAACAAGCATGGGCGCTGAATTGAAACTTAGTACCGGCGATAAAGTCGGCCGGGTGTTTAGAGGAATGGGAAAAATATCACTTCTCAAGAAACTTAACGCTGTTGCCAAGAAGATGCGGGAGATGAAAGCTCTCTACAAATCCTATCCAGCCAACCTAAAGGGACTCGGGAAGTGGCGAACAAAAGTCGAATCGATCTACAAAGATGTAAAAGGGCTCGCAAGATCGCAAGCCAAATAACACTCTGCATGGAAAGCAAGCAGACATCTATCATCGGGCTAGCTCTAATGTATTCTCTTCAGAGGGGCTAGCAACTCGCATCCGATATAGTCTCTTTTGATTAGGGACAGAGAATAAGAGTAATAAACCAGCAACGGAATATACTTCTATTGGAGGTACTGGCTTTGGGATCCACGCTTAGTGTCATCGGAGGTTTCGCCGTCTGCCTTGGACTTGCTTGGGGGTTGTTGATCTTCGGTGAATTGCCTGGAGACATAGCCTCAACTGCCTTTGTCCAGACAGTCGCTAATACACAATATACTTGGGTGGCAAAAATATGGTTTCTAACACATCATGTTCTTCTAGATGCTCAACTGGAGCTTTCAATGACTCAACTGCTGGTTCTCACCGTTGTGCCGTGGTTTGTGTGCGGCATAACGATAGGAATGCTCTCAAGAAGAGCTTCAAAAGGTTTCGCCCTAGGCTTCTCTGCAATGGCACTATCGGTAATAATCAGCTGGCTGATCATATTCTTGACCCCTTTTCTGGGAATAGGGCTACCAGATGATGGCTTGGTAACATTATTCACCAGCAACTCACTTCAATATATTATGTCATTGCTATCATTTCAAGCAGTGGGAGTGGGAGTTGTCTCAGCCTTGGGGGGCGCACTCGGAGGAGCTTTAACTCCTAAGAGGGAATAGCTGATAGCAACTACTGTTTATGGTAAAACCACAACCGACATGATCAGCTAGGTAGTGTTAACACTTTGACCTCCCATAAGCTTCGTTCCATTGGCGCGTCAATCCTCCTAGCAATACTCCTCGCGCTTCTTCTATACTACCTCTTGCCTGGACAATATGATGAAGTGCTGAACACGTACCTTGGTACGGGGCAGCGAGCGTACGTGCTTGCTTTCATAGATATTTTCCTCAACAGCCTGTTTTCCAGTGGGGTCATACTGATAGTCCTGCCGACAACGTTTGTTCTATCAGTTCTTCTGCTACGGAGCTGGGAAGATGGACTCCTTACGGGGCTTAGCACTGGCCTACTTGTCTCGTTGCTCTCGCTCTACATGCTTAAGGAAGTTTTTCCTGGGAAGCTAGCCTCAGGTGGTTTGTCATTGATTCTGGAGAAGCTCTTGGTAGGTATAGTAAACGGACTCGCTATCGGTCTCGTGGGTGCCTTAGGAGGATCTATTGCGGGAAAACTAGTCTCTAGACGCGTACGAGTCAATCTTACTTCTTCCGAGACCAAAAGGAAATTCTACAAGTGTCCAAGATGTGGCGTTGAATTCGAATCAAATCCAAAGATCTGTTCAAATTGCGGCAAAAAAATCAATTGAGCAGCCAAATCGCTGTAAATCCTTTTCTTGTGATTATCGCAAAAACTTGCGGAAATCGCAGAAAAAGCGTACTCGTCTTATAAAACTTGGCTAGTTTCAAGTAAACGTTTATAAAGCTTCTAGACGAAGAATACATTATGGGGTTGAGCTCGTAACGGTTTTTTGGGATTAACTGTTCCCTCTTCCTCGCCCTCCTCCCCTCTCCCGATACGGCGATGAAACCCCTTTGTTCTATCTTGACTAGGTGGGAGCAGAGTTGTTAATGGATCCACTCGATCCTTTCTTAAACTACTTATGAGTGAAACATGCAGTTATCCTGTCCTTTTTCTTCTGATCGATTCTGCAGAACCCGAATCTTTCGAATTGAACGTGGTCGCCGACTTCGAGTTCTCTGCACGCGTTCTCTCCGTAGCCTTCTACAGTGGTAAGACTGTTCTCGTTAAGCCTATCGCCTATGTATATGAGGTCTGGGATCTGCACTTCAACAGGAACGTGCTGCTCTGTAGTCCACTGAACCTTGGAAGTGCCTTCCAATAAGTCTCTACCAACGAATCTGGAGCTGACCTTACTATCGCTTACATCTATTATCTTTACATTGTAGAGGTCTTTCAACCTCATCACGCTCCTGACTTTGGGCACGTCGACGCGAGGTATGTAAAAAGTGTCTCCTGTTTCCACTTCTCTATATCCGAGTTCCATCTCAGGATGATGCTTAAGCTTAATGGTAAGTCTTGGCGCGTCCTCAACAATTAGTTTCACCGGGTTGCTGACAAAGAAATACCTCTTGGCTATGGGATCCAAGATTTTTCGATTCACGCTCAGAAGTAGGTCCCATGAAAAAACTGGTTGCGCATGGCTGATCCCGACTTGCACGGTGAACTCCTCAATAGCTTTTGGAAGAATCCCTCTTCGCCTTACGCCTCTTATCGTTGATAGTCTTATATCATCCCATCCGGATACAACTCCGTCATCGATGAGTGGCTTAATAAGTCTCTTCCCAGTTGGCGTTCCCTCGAACTTGAATCTGCTGTATTCTATTATTATTGGTCCCCGTAGTCCGAGCAGTTTTCTAATGTAGTTTTGTAATTCTCCTCGAAGAGCGAACTCATTGCTTCTTAGTACGTGGGTGATCCCGCAGATGCTGTCCTCAATGGCTACGGCGAAGTCATATGTGGGCCAGACAACGTATTTTGATCCTTTTAATGCGTGGGGAGTATCGACTATCCTGAATAATGTGGGGTCACGCATCACATAATTGGAGCTTTCCATATCGCCCTTGATTCTCCAAACAACTTCCTCTTCTTTGAACTTGTTTGAGAGCATCTGGTTCCACAGTTCAAGATTCTGTTCAGAAGTGTTGTCTCTGTGTTCACACGTCTTTCCTGCGGCCCTATTCTCTCTCGTTTTCTTCAATGAGCATGAACAAATGTATGCTTTCCCTTGCAGAAGCAGTGTCTTTGCGAAGTCGTAGAAGATTTCCATGTCATCTGAGTTACTCTTCTCCTTATCCCATTTTATCCCAAGCCAAAGAATGTCTTCCTTTATCGACTTGTAGTACTCGGCTTTCTCCTTCTTGGGATTTGTATCCTCGAAGCGTAGCCAAAGTTTTCCCATGTATCTTCTGGCGTACAAATAGTTGAAGTTGAATGACATTGCGTTCCCAAGGTGAATGTACCCGTTGGGTTCAGGTGCCAACCTGGTGACGACTCTCCCCTCAACCGCTTCAGGCAAAGGTGGTAGCTCCTTCTTTTCGGCTCGTTTTGTCTCTACCAGATATTCAGGAGCAATTCTCTCCACCATTTCCTTCTGGGTCTCGGAAGGAATCGCATTAACCTCCGTGACAGTCTTGCTGACAAGCTCCTTTACCTCGTTAATCATATTCCTCGCTTCTGGGACGTCAGCCATGATTCGACTTATTACTGCCTTGGCATCTGCCTTCCCATCATGCTTAACTGCGTTTATCAAAGCATGTTTCCTGACCAGCTCAATCAACTTGGGGTTCTCAGTTCTCTTGCTCAACTGATTTTCGCCTCTTTATGGCAAGCTACGACGATGGTCAGAGCGCCCATCTTCCTAGGGTCTGCGACGCATATTAAGACAATGAGTCTTATTCTCCAAAAGCTAATCAGTGCTATCTGTTTTCTGTTCTTGCACCCAAAAGTATTTGTTTGAATCTCTTGGCATCATTTGCCATATTGGTGTTATTGAAGAAAACATATACTTTCCTACTCTTTTCCCCGATCTCGGACACCTTATCTCTTAAGGAGAGCAGCTCTTGGTAACTATACTCATACCTGTAGTCGAACTCCCTTGGGTTAAGCCCATGTAATCTTATGTAACTTACTTCGAGTTCAGACACCGGTCTCCTCCGCATTATATCCACAACATGCACTAAGTCGAGTTTGGAACATGTCCGCTTTATCTTATCGGGATTCATATTCCAATCTCCTCGAGGCTCCCAACAGATCGTTGTGTTCTTTCTGTTCACCGTTGTCAGGAACTTCTCCATGTTTAAGACATTTGTTTCTGAGCAATTGAAGTTAGGCGGTGTTTGAATCAACACAGCTTCAGATCTTAGTTTAGAACAGATTTCAATCATTGTTCTCCAGCAGTTTATCACTTCGTCGGTTGGTCTCAAGAAACCATAACTCTCACTATCCCTATCTACATTGGGAAGCCTTCCTCGGAACTTCTTCCACGTTGGACTCGAAGTTGGATGAGTTATTCCTTGGAAGACCTTTGGCACGAACTCAAAACTTGCTGGAGCCTCCACTCTCCACTTTTCAACGGTTTCAAGTCGCGGAACATTATAGAACGTGCTTTGAATCTCTACTGAATCAAATTCCCGGTAATAACTTCTCATGCCACCCGGAATAGAGAAACCGCAACACCCAACTACAATGACCATGGAATTCAGCCTTTTGTCTGTATTGAAGAAGCTGAAAAAGGGCAAATACTGTGTTCCATGTCTTTCCTCTCAAAAATAGGAGAAGAAACCAAGTGAACAGGAAATCACTGCAGCAGCATCGTTTCCGCTACCCCTCTTTTTCTATTTGCTTGGCATACTCTACCATGCTCTTCGATAGTTCGACAAACACTTTCTCAATGCTTTCACCAGTTTTGGCACTCGCCTCAAGATATTGCACGCCATTCTTTTTCGCTAATTCTGTTGCTTGTTCACAAGTAATCTTGCGGTCTGGTAAGTCAACTTTGTTTCCAACTAGAACAAGAGGAATGTTACCTCGATTCTTCTTAACCTCTTGGAACCACTTTGGAACATTCTGAAAGCTTTCTGATTGAGTCACATCAAAGACTAATAGTCCACCCATGGCTCCCTTGTAGTAAAGGGGGCGAACATAGGAGAACCTTTCCTGTCCCCCCGTATCCCAGATCTGTAGCTTGATTCTTTTCGTTCCTTCACGAGTCCCGACATCAATTGCTTTGACTGCAAAATCAACGCCTATTGTCATAATGTACGACTCTCTGAAGGTTCCTGTGCTGAAACGGAGAGTAATACTGGTCTTACCGACAGCGCCATCGCCGACGGCTATTACTTTAAACAAATAGTCGTAAGCCATAACCTCTTCGCCTGTCAAACTGTTCTCGTATATTGGTGACCACGCGATCCACGTACTCATCTGTTTATCACGATATTTAAGGATTGATGACTCTCAGCTGGGCCAGACGAGTAAAAGACCACTGTACGGAGGCAGCCTTGCGGGATCTTGGGCGCCTCCAGTCTGAAGTGATCAGTCCACTATTGTCCCCCGTACTTCTCAAAGTACTTTCTAAATGTATCATAGATCTCCTTAGTAACATAAACTTTCCCGTTGACTTCCTTTCCCTTGAGATACTCGAAGACTTCCTTGATGTTCAGTATCGAGAATACGTCTATTCCTTCTCGTTTGAGTAGAGCAGATGCCAACACGCCTCCCTCACCCTTCTCCAAGCGGTCCAACATGATGAGGATAGCGGAAAACTTCAGATCCTTGCACCCTGAGTAGGTAGTCAATTTCTCCATACTCTCAGTTTTGGCCTCGCCTGTTGTGATAGTGTCATCGAGGATTATGATGCGGTCGCCGTCATGAATCTCTCCAACTAGCCATTTCTCTTTTGGAACGCCATAGTCCTTCGGTTTCTTTCTATCGAATCCCCACCTTTTGTTTGCGCCAAATTGCTTATAAAGTTCCAATGCAACTGAACCCGCCAAGGCAATCCCTTTGTACGCAGGTCCATGGATATAATCAATCGAATCCAGACCAACGAGGTCACGCACACCCATCGCGTAAGCCTCTGAAACCTTTGCGATCCCCTCTCCATCACAAACAACATTCGCTAAATTGAAGAAGTATGGTGATCTCCTTCCGCTCTTCAGCTGAAAGTCACCAAAAAGAAGTCCATTCTTCTTGACTATGAACTCGACCAGAGAGCGCTTCCAATCATCCATAGATCCACTTTCTCCTAAAAATAACCTCAGCTCATTCGCGGACAAGTAGCGATTCAAACACATTAAAAAGCATTGTCACTATTCACGAGAGAATTGACTGAAATTAAGGGAGACTCCTCTCTCTCTTTCACCCACAGCAAAGACTCGCGCTAAGGCAAGTATTACAGTATCCTCAGGTACTCCATCGGCAGCGTGAGGAAGAGGATGACAAACCCCACAATCATCAACATCTTTCTTCCCTTGGTTATGCTTGAGACATCATCCAAGGGTCCTGGATGTCCTCCTCCAAGAGAGAAGAAGAATATCAGTAGCGCGAAGGGGAGGAATACTGTGGGAGAAATGGCTCCCAACGCAAAGAGGATAAGTAAAGATAAGAGTGAAGCTCTCCCGTACCCCTTTGGACCAAAAGCTGCTCGTGCTACATGTCCACCATCAAGCTGACTGACAGGAAACAAGTTGAGGCACGTTATGATGAGCCCAATATAGCCAGCCTCTGCCACGGGGTGAAGCACAGGAGTTGTCCCCTCAGGGAACATTCCCGGAAATAACCCTATGATCATTAGAACTATCGGCGGAGGAAATATCCCACCAACTGCTATTCCGGGAAATGGGACTGAGAGAGAGACGCCTATAAAGGATACAATGAGGGCCACAATGAACCCTGACAAGGGTCCTGCAATTCCCAAGTCGAATAGCTGATCTCTGTTAATTGGGGGACTGCTCTGCATTATTACTGCACCAAAGGTTCCAGGAGTAGGCAGATTCGGACCGAGAATTGGGGGCGCTGGTATAAAGTAGGGCAAGGTGGACTTTATCAAGTGAAGTTTAGTTGCAATTACATGTCCCAATTCATGGACGGTCAATATAGCCATTAGCGATGCTGCGTATTCTGCAGTTGTAACCAACATCAATGGCAGAGTGATAGCTTGTTTTATGCTGTCAAAGAAAAGCTGTGATATGACATAGCCAGAGATTGAGACCGTGATTATTGTAGCAGATAACAGAATCAACTGGAGAGGTATCTTTCGTTTTTTCTTGGTTTTCCTCTCAAGATCTTTCCGAATGCTTAAAACTCTCAGAATACATTGTGTTTTTTCTTCTCCTTCCCTCAGCATTGGGACAAGAGAGTATGCATCGAAGCGCGTCTTCAGCTTCTCGAAGTTTGTCTTGAGATCCTTATCTTTCTGAACAACAAAAGTTGACACTCCCCCGTGAACGCTGTCCATGAATCCTTGTACAACATTGAAGTATTTCCTAACAATCGAACTCAACTCAGTGAAAGATATCAAATGATATGTATCGCTTGCGCTGTAAGGTGGTATTTCAGACCCCATGAAAAGGAACTCCAAGCTTAATCTAGTTCACTTGAATTAACAAGATCGCATCCGACGATGCGTTGAAGGTAAGAGCAAGCGAATAGTTAAAAAGCTTTATGCTCAATCTTTCAAATCCACAGCAAGAGTATGCTACAGCAACCGAGGGTTAACCGATGAGTAGACAAGAAAGCAATCCTTCCAAAACAAGGGAGTTTACGATAAAGGATCTGGACCAGGTGATCACGATAAATAAGAAATGCCTCCCTGAAAACTATCCAAGTGGCTTCTTCATCGACATATACGAAAGATTCCCAAAGTCATTCTTAGTTTCTGAAATCGTTAAGAGTAAGAAAGTGATTGGCTACATTATGGGTAGAATAGAACGGGGGCTATCCAACTATGGCTTCAGGTTAACCAAGAAAGGTCACATAGTATCAGTCGCGGTTCTTCATGAATATAGGAAGAATGGAGTAGGCTATGATCTTGTCAGCAAAAGCCTCAAGGCCATGGGAGATTATGGAGCCGCGGAATTCCTCTTGGAAGTCAGGGAGAGCAACATACCTGCCATTGCACTCTATGAGAAGCTGGGCTTTGAGAACTCAAAGACCCTCAAAGGTTATTATAGCGATGGTGAGGACGCCTATCTTATGTCTAAGAGGTTGCAGCCTTAGGTTTTGAACATCAATCGTATCAATGGGCAACTGTAGCAACCACCGATTCACAATTGTGAGACCGGTGGATGAGCAATTCTCACAGATTTGTAGATAGGAGAAAGGAGTACTCGTGTCCTCTATTTCAGGCGGGAGGGCAGACGCTGCTAGGGAATGTGCTGTGTGCGGTTCAAAGAAATTGCTGTCCAGCGAACTCGGTGTTTGCGGTGAATGCTTGAGTTGCGGATCAAAGGAAGCATTGCGGCTAGCCCTAGAGACACACAGGCGTAGCAGACTGATGTTTGACTTACCTATTGAACCTCCGCACTCGGAAGCCGGCCTTAGATGCGAGATCTGTGCTAATGAATGTATAATTCCACCCGGCAGAAAAGGTTACTGTGGCTTAACAATCAATAATGGAGGGAAGTTGTGTAGGTTAGCTGGAACGCCTGATCGCGGTTTGCTTGAGTTCTATTACGATTCGTTGCCAACCAACTGCGTTGCAGATTGGTGTTGCCCTGCTGGAACAGGTGCAGGCTATCCCAGATTCGCTCATCGTAGTGGCCCTGAATATGGGTACTTCAATTTGGCAGTATTCTACGGCGCATGTTCTTTCGATTGCCTCTTCTGTCAGAACTGGCATTATCGAGAGAATATCCGCACTATGACGCCGATGGTTTCTGCTGAGGTGCTGGCCGAAAAAGTAAACGAGAAAGTGTCATGTATCTGCTATTTCGGCGGCGACCCAGCCCCTCAACTACCTCACTCAATAAGAGCTTCTGAGATTGCGCTCGAAAAATCAAAGGGACGAATTCTTAGAGTCTGCTGGGAGACAAACGGATCAGAGAACTGGGTCCTACTCAGATATGCTGCTGATCTTGCATTGAGTTCAGGCGGATGCATAAAATTCGACCTTAAAACCTTCAGTGAGTCGCTCAACATGGGGTTGTGCGGGGTCTCGAATAGGAGAACTATAGAGAACTTCAGGCGACTATCTGAACTGATGCAGGTGAGACCAGAACCACCATTTCTTGTTGCGAGCACACTTCTGATTCCTGGGTACGTTGAAGTCGAGGAGATCAGAAGAATAGCTGTTCTAATTGCAGAATGTGACCCCACCATACCCTACTCCTTGCTAGCATTCTCCCCTCAATACTTGATGGATGATTTGCCCGCGACCAGTATGAAAATGGCTAACGAATGTGTACAAGTTGCCAAGTCGGCTGGTCTGGAACACGTGAAAATAGGGAATGCTAGCCTCTTGTCTTGAATTTCAGAACCACGTAGCAAGAAAGCTTTCGCTGGGAAACCCCTCTATACGGTTCCCTTAGCAACCTTCGTGGATGGGCTTAAGAAGCAAGATTTAAATAGAGATGAAAATAATTTAGTGCATTGCTTCAGAATCTCGTGTCTGGACGGGAAATGGTTCTTCCGGAGCATTGTTCAAGAGTGTAGAGTCCATACGCCGAATGATAAAATAAAATGGGTCATATTACGGGGTCCTTTTTGGGTCTTGTGGGGTGAAGTGTGATTCGCTGTACCATGATGCTTCACTTTCCTTGGTTTCGCCTGTCTCATCCGAGGAGTATGACCTATTCCGTTCTACTCTGGAAGGTATCACCCATTATACTGTGGTGAAAACGCACAGGGTTATGACTTAGTCGCTAATCGAAATCAGTATTATTGGGGAAAATCGCTGGAGAATAAAAGAAGGGTGGAGGGAAATCCTGATTTGGAAGACCAAGGAAAAGATAGTGCAGAGGAAGGATCACGTACTCCAGCACTTCCAGTAGGTAAGAGCACTCCTCCTATAGAGTTCGGAACAAGGAAGCTCGAACCTCTTACAGCCTTGACTTTGCCCTTGACCAAGTACGAGAAGTCTAGAATAATCGGGGCAAGAGCTTTACAGATCTCTCTCGGGGCGCCCATACTTGTGCAGATTCCACCGGAGGCGGCTGATCCTATCTCGATGGCTGAGTTTGAGCTGAAGGCAAACGTACTACCTATCACAATACGAAGAAAGCTACCCGGGGGAAGATTCGAGAATATACCTCTGGCGAAGCTTCTGACGGAATGGGTATAGCTGTGTCAGGTTGCGGTATTGTGCGGTAGAACTAGACTGTCTAGAACTCTCCTCTGGGTCAGGTGTCAGCTAATTTTGTTTGAGAAACACTACCACTTGGCAAAACTCGCCAAAGAGGCAGTCGTAAGAGAAGCCAGAGACGAGGATTTTCCAAGCATTTGGAAAATCTTTCGAAAAGTGGTCGGTGAAGGAGAATACACACCAACTATTCGCAGCGACAATACTCCAGATGGGCATGAATACTCTCTGCATGAAGAAGATGATAAGAAGAAATTCATAGCGGTGTTATGCGAGATCGAGGGGCAAGTAGTGGGTTATGCCACAGTCGAGGAATCAATGTGGAACCTTTCCCGGCATGCGGGGGAATTGGGGATTGCAGTTCTTCCTCAGTTTCGAGGGATTGGAGTAGGCTCGGCTCTTTTGGATTCGGTTCTTGGAGTAGCCTCCGACGAAGGATTCAAAAAGGTAAACCTAAGTGTCTTCCATACAAACAAGCATGCAATAAACCTCTACAAAAGATTTGGCTTCAAAAAAGTGGGGAGAAAGAGCAAGCAGTTCTACTTGAAAGGCAGCTATATCGATGAGATACTAATGGAGAAATTCATTGGGCCCCTCTGATTGCGACTCTCGGATTTCACCTTGCGAACTGAACGATGATTATGTGGAGAACCATATGATCCAATAAAAATATATTAGATGATTTTCACAATAAGTACGTGGAGGTTAAATAGGTAGTAGGCATTTGTGCTGCCTCCACAATCTATGTCCGCGCATGAGACAACGAAGTTTTCTGGCATGGAATGGAAGGAATAAATACTAAAGTTGATCATACCTACACGGATTATTGAGAGCAATGAAGGCAAGCTATCGTCGTTGTAGACATACTCTTCATGGAAAGGTGGAAGTTTCAAAATGAAAATGCTAGAGGTCACCGACGACGGGGAGTTAAAAGAGTCTCCATTCAGGAAGGAGAACGTTGATAGCAAGAAAGTCTACATATTCGTCAATGACGACGACAAACAAATTATCCTTTGGAGCGGTAAGGACGCAAGAACCCGTATCAAGTTCATTGGCGCACGCTTAGCTTCGAGTCTGAGACTTGAGCAGGGTTTATCATACAAGATGACTCAGGTTGACGAATCAGTCGATGCTGATTTCATTAGGTATTTTGATGCGAAACCTGGCGAAAAGCAATTAGCGTCTACTGTCGCCCCTACTGCAAAGCATGAACCCTCTCATGCGCCCCCAGTTTCTCGGTCTGCGGCTCAGCCACAGCAACGGGTTGCCGCACCTGAAGTGCCTTTTTATCCTACGCCTCGAGCACAACAATTCCAGATCCCAACCCCAAAATCTGAATCAGACCAGAGCACGATAGTTGAGCGCCTAACCTCAATCGAGACGCCCAAGGGTTTCGAGAGGGAGCTAATCGTAATAGGCCATGACATGTTTGCGGTATCAGTGTCAAAAACAAGGGTTTTTGGCAAAGAGAAGGTTGAACATAAGGTTGGAAAAGTCACCAACCCTATTGAGGATGGCATTTTTCTTGCAGAAGAGTATACTCCTCGAGTGATCATTGAAAATGGACGCGTACTGGCAGTCGAATTTCTCAAGGCGGCACCTCAGGGTCAGAAGAAGAGCGAACGTGAAAAACCCTCCGCCAAGGAAGTCTCACCCGAAGAACCCCTTGAATCATTGATGGAGAAACATCTTAGCGAGATCACGAACATATTCAAGGGTGCACCCAAGAAAGAAGAGAAAGACGACGACAGCAAGTGATTCGATTCCTCTGTTTAGATCCGCCGAAACTGGGCCTCGGAGTCACATTTAGCGTTTCTTGAGCAGAGAAACTCTTCCCGAGACAAAGGGAACTGTTATTTCATTTAGCGTTGTCGAGCCATGTGACCCACAGAACTGTTCCTCCCACTCGTTTTGAGACTTTTCTCTTCTGATTTCGGCGTTAACCCCCGATTTAAGCACCACGAGTATGTCTCCAAGTCTTAGTCTGCTCATTTCCAGATTCACCGTTCTACCAACTAGGTTCCTGACAGCCTCTTCAAATGTGAGTAAATAACCTTGCTCGCCTATCTTGTCGTGAAGTGCTTTCATTAGTTCATCCTCGGTATCTTTCTTTGAGTAAAAGTGCAAAACTCGTCCAGATTTTCCAATCGGTGCTCTGAGTAACTTACTGAGTCCTTCAATATCATCCTTGGAGAAGGTGATTTTTAATTTTGCGTCGATTGGATCCTGCCCATGATCTGAAACGAAGATAAATGCAGTTCTCTCAGCAACATCATCCCTAACGCTTTGTATCAGTCTCCTAATATTGTCCTCGAGAAACCTCATGCCAATTGCATATTCTTCGCTGTAAGGGCCATATTTATGACTAAGAGAGTCAAGTATGCCCGTGTACAGATTCAGGATGACTTTCTTACCGTTATGCTCCTCGAGTACACGTCTCACTATCGAGAATGCATCAATCAGATTGTTGAACCCATGTGCAACCTGTTTCTTGTAGATCATATTCGATAATCCTGTCCCAGCTATTTCATCTTCAAGTAGTTCTACATGCTGAATTCCCTGTTGTTCAACGAGATCGTAAGGCGATGGACAGTACGTCAATGCCCGAACATCAATTCCAACTCTTACTAGGGCGTCTCTAGCGCCAAACGACAATGTACTCATCTTCAATGTGTCAACAACTGCACCGAGTTCCTTAAAGAATATCTTGTGACCAAATATCCCGTGGATGCCGGGTGTAGCAGCTAAGTGTATTGAGGACAAAGCAGTAGACGTTATGGTTGGAAAGACTGATGAAAGCTGAAATCCGTCTAACTCCCTGTAGATATCCGCAAGGTAACTGGATTTCTGAAACTGCCCTACGCCCACGGAGTCGGCAACTACGATAACCACTTTTTCCACATCGAAGCATGAGCTGTTCTCCATGGATTTTCTCAGACTCTTATTGTCAGACAGGAAAGCGTATTTCTTCTCGGGGAGTCTGAAACCCAAGAAAGATAGGGCTGTGGGAAGTACCATGTGAATGCAGCGCTTGTAGTTAGGCTTGAAGAGACCAGGAGTTATCTCTGCTTCCTTCACTAGAGTTTTGTCATACTCAACTAGATTCTCTAGCATCTGTTGCCAACACCTTCACAAAGCAAGACGATAGCAGGGCGTCTTGCGATCAAGAGACACATAAGCATGTCATAAACAGAGTACTCTAAGAAGGTTATTGCTTTATTAATTAGACTCAAAGCTAATGGTGTTAGACACGTGCGTAATAGTTGGAGCCCAAAGTAAGGCTGGTCAAGACGTATCAGACACAGTATTAAAGATGCTCAGGACAGCCACCCTCGATTTTCCGGCTGCCACTGACTTCTCTCTTCACCTTCACGATACACTTGTGAAACTTGATTCGTCTGAAAGACTGGAGAGAACGCTATTCTCGCCTTCTGCTATGGCTTTAGGAACGGCATGTTTTCCAAGTAGCGACAAATGCTGCATTAGTCTAGGGAAATCAAAGTTCAGCTCAGTCTCTATTATAGGAAGGATCTTCAATCTACCAGGAGCACCCACTTCTCTAATTGAGTCATTTGAGAAGAGAACCAACTCAACTAATAGCATTGAGAACTCATCTAAACTCTTCTTAGATGCACTCGATGGACAATATGCCTTCGTACTAAGAAGGGGTGACACGTTTCTACTGGCAAGAGACCCTATTGGAGTGAAACCCCTATATGTTGCTGAAAATGATCGTTTGATTGCGTTCTCATCACGCCGTAGACCTTTATGGGAAATTGGGATGATTGACTGCAGGATCTTGAGTCAACCAATCCTAATTTCCGGTGGAAAGGCTAGAAGAGTCAATGCTGGCGTTACCTTACAGTCGCACAGGGCCGAGGAATATTCTCTTGTTGACTCGCTTATCATCAATCTTACGAACGCGCTTGAGAAAATGGCAGCGTCTTCGGACAATAAGATTGCCATACTTTTCTCTGGAGGACTGGATAGCTCAGTAATCGCAAAGCTGTCAGCGAATCTGGGCATCCGTTCTACCTTGTACTGCGCAGGGACATCATCATCGCGAGACATCACCAACGCAAGAAGAATGTCATCAGCCTTGGATCTGCCGCTAATAGAGAAGGAAATAACATTCGATGATGTCACGGGCAGTCTACTTCCTGCAGTAAGACTAATCGAAAGCGCAGAGATGATAGCGATAAGCACATCACTACCATTCTACTTTGCATTGCAACAGTGTGCCAGCAAAGGTGAGAAAATCACTCTGCATGGACAGGGAGCTGATGAACTCTTCTGCGGTTATGAACGATATGCGAACACGCTTACAAATAGTGGATATCATGTGTTGTGCACTGAAATGTTGAATGATATAGTGGGACTCGGAGCCACCCTTCCGCTGTATGATCAGATAGGAACACTAAATAGAACACAGCTCTTCGCCCCATTCGCCGACACATCTGTCGTGGAGTTCTCACTCGGAATCCCGATCGAATTGAAGTTATCGAAGGAGGGGTCAAAGATCTCACGGAAACACATTCTACGAAAACTCGCCTCAAAGATTGGCGTTCCGGTGCAACTCCTTCCAAACCAAAAAGTGGCAGCGCAATTCGGGTCAGGCGTCGCCAGAATCATGGATAAGGCATCAAGAAAAGCAGGCTTCACAAAGAGCTTAGCAAAACAAATGGGTTTCCCCCTAGCAGTTCAAGCATACCTCAGAGAAGTCACTCGGCCGTTAGGTTTTCCATACTGACCGGAAACAAAGGTGAAGAAAGAGATAGCCAAGTTCTGTGATATTGTCAAGCAATCTTCCAATAGCGTCAGCTGGGGTGTTATTTCGCAGCCTAAGTTTTCTCCACGCTTATGTCGCACGTACCTTTCTGACTTGTTAGTTGAAGTTGGTACCCCATAGCCCTGCAACTACCTCTCCATGTTGACTGACACAGCAAACAAGGAAGATCCTGCTGAAAACGTGTTATAGATTTCTCAAGTTCAGCCACATTACTCTTGAATCGACAGTTTTTGATTCTACTTACGAATTTGTTATCATAGAATTCCACTACGTTGTGCTCGATCCCGAGAACCATATCGTCTTCGACTCTTCTTTTAATGAAGTCCTCGAAGCTCTCACTCTTTCTTTTTTCCTGGGTTAGCTCTGCCACTTCTTCCAAGTATTGCCACATCCTAGCGGCAGACTTCTCACCATAATTGTTGTAGATGTAGGTCACTGTTAGTCCAAGATGAAACATCAGGGCTGAGAAAATTCTCTCCACTAGCTCTTCAGATTTCATGGGCTCCAAGACAAGTCTTATGGGAGCCCTAAGCTTTTCGACTGGTAATGCCTCTAAGGGCGGTATTGGCTTCAGGGGCCCCCTTGTAGTCGCTGGAGACGGGATCTGCTCAGCATCTGGTCTGGAAATTGAAAATTCCTCTGCTTCCTTGTCTACGACCTGAGGCGGAGGGCCTGGGATTCTCTGAGGCACCGTCTCATCCGGGTAGGCTGCAGGTCGGGCAGGGATCTGGGATGGTTCTCTTGGAACTGGCGGAGCATAGCCACTTTTTGCTTCTCTTATAAGCGGTGACACGGCTCTGACTATATGATATGGGGAATAAGATGGTAGTGATATAGCAGACTGAACAACGGTGACCATGATCTGAGGATCGAGTTCACCAATGACTTCTGTTGTGAGGATCTGTTGACCTCTGTACACTCTAATGGCCCATTTGCCATCGATTTTCCCTAGTCTGACACTATATGAGCTTCCAGGCACGGGTGCCAAGGAACTCGCTGGTATAAAGTCTTTAGGCACAGCTCACACCTCTATCTCTTAGGCTTGGGATGATAGAATAGATTATCTTCCAAACACTTATCCTTTTTCATTCATTACGAATGATAAAATAAAGTACAGGCTGTAATCGGTAAACCTTAAGAATGGGACTGCGAAGCCTTCTATAGCGGTGAGCTCAGCAGACCTCAATGGAGGAGAATAAGGAATTGGTGAAGTGCATCTTCTGCGGCAAGGAAGTCTATCTACCATTTAAATGCCAATTCTGTGACGGAAGCTACTGCATAGATCACAGGCTTCCCGAAAACCACAAATGCAAGAACTTGTGGAAATCAAAAGAATCTTCAAAGGAAAGGAAAAACTCTCCACAACCTGTAACATCCCCTGTAGGGGATGACGACGAGTCTTCCCCACTGTGACCTCGCCGAGCGTTGTAGTCGTAAAAAAGAGTCTGGTCTGTTATTCGCCTATCATGGCAGAAGGTAATTCAGAATGACTAACGACAGGACATCTCGTATGATAGAAGAATCGAGAGTGCCGCTAATCTCCTTCCTCAAGAGTTTGGTGACGGTGCCTACCGTAGTCCCGCCGGGAGACAACTATGAGGGCGCCATCGGCATCACCCAGGACAAGATTAAGCAAATAGGCTTCACATGCAAAGTCATCGATGCTGAACTCAATCTCCTAAAGAAATACGGCATCCGTTCCGACCTGTTGGCTGGTAGAAGACCGAACCTGATTGCAACAAGACAATGGGATGCCAATGGACCACACGTGCTGCTTAACGGTCACATCGACGTGGTGCCACCAGGAGACGGGTGGAAGTATCCTCCATTTTCAGCGACGACGAAAGACAACCTGATGTTCGGTCGTGGGACAGCAGATATGAAAGGGTCAATAGCTTCAATGATTTTCGCATTGTCAGCCATTTCAGAACTTGACTCCGATTTGCATGGCAGTGTCACCTTGATGATCACCGTTGATGAAGAAATAGGTGGCGCTACAGGACTCCGGTACCTAGTCAAAAAGAATTTGGTCAAAGGCGACTGTTGCCTGGTAGGCGACAGCTCTATAGAGAGTATCAAATACGGAGCTAACGGTTGCCTCCGATTCAGAATTATCACTTACGGCAAAGCCGCGCACTCCTCGCGCCCATGGATGGGCATAAACGCAATAGAGAAAATGGTCAAAATAATGAATCTGCTCAATGAGTGCTCTGAGAAGTTGTCAGATGTAAGGTCTGCGTTGCCAGTCCATCCATCTTTCGAAGTCACTCATCTTCAACCCTCTATGTCGATAGACGTGATCTCCGGTGGGTTGAAGGTAAATATGATACCGGATCGATGCGAAGTCCTGGTCGATAGGAGGATAATCCCTGAAGAGAACGTAGTGGAAGAAGCCAAGAAAATAATAGCAGCCATAAATGACATCAAGACGAGCGACCCAGATCTCTCCGTATCTGTGGACTATAA
>JAHPYV010000172.1 GCA_019058495.1 Promethearchaeati archaeon | reverse complement strand
GTGTCGACAGCGGCTAACAGCATGCAATATCCCCCAGCGACCCCTATTGCCTGGCTCCCACGGATTATCAAATCCTTAATTCCAGGGTCGGCTCCCTGCTTCCAATCTTTTGTGCTCCAAGTCGTGACCTCGAAAGGAAGCTTCGTCTGATCAAGGTACACAATTTCCTCTTCATTATGATTATAGTAGATCGTCAGTGGGATTCGTGTTTTGTTATGGACGTGGATTCCAATCTCTCCGTCATATTCCAAACCGATCTTCTTGATGACCTCATCAACGTTGACCGGCAAACAGCTTCTTCCTCCTTAATCTAAAATTCCAAAGTCGTGATCAGAATAGCAGGAGTTGATTCACTCTTTCATGATGGCCTTAAAGCCATATTTTCCAGTTTCCTTTAAACTTACCGACTAATGAGGCTTGTGATGCGCATATTGACAGCTAGATAACAAGTAGACACATTACTCGAACGAGAGGGAAACAAGAGAAAAACAGGAGCTTAGTCGTAGACACAACAGAAGGAGAATGTACGAAACTGAACCAATCATCACGTCAAACGGATCATGGGAAGGCGTTCTATGTCTGTGGTCGCGTCGGCAGGTTTCCAACCGTTGACTCCTATTTCTCCTTCTTGTCGGCAGGTTTCTTTTCCTCGCCTTCAGCTGGTCCCAATGCTAGTTCCTCAAGCTTCTTTAGTGCCTTCTCCAAGTCTTTTTCCAAGTCTCCTTCAACCATCTTTGCAAAACTGGTCGGCTCAGAGACTATGGTTGTCCTCTTTCCCTTGTCATACGCTCCTTTCACGAGAACATCGATGGCTTTTTCGGGTTCTTTCACAACAACTGACTCTGTTTCCTTGGGTGCTGGCACTCCCTTCATTCTCACAAGTTTTTCTCCCATCTTCTTGATTTTCACAAGTGGTGTGGAGATTGGAATTCCCTGCTTAACTGGCGTCAAGATATCAGTCAGTCTTCTTCTTTCTCTCAATGTTTCGAATATTATGTGAGAGATCGATAACTCGCTTATGATCGACGCGGGCTTCTCAAGTTCAAATATCAGGTCGTAATTGTCATTTATGCACTCCACTTCTTCTTCTGTCTTGCCTGAGCGTAGACCGTTCATTATTTGTTCTGCTCTTTCACGAGCCTTTTGTCTTTCAACAACAAACATCTTTGAAGCATCGGCTGGACCTAAGCCTGTGATGATGGTAATGAAAAAAGCAGCTGCATCAGCCGTTGTGGCGAGGGGATGATAAGCTCTCCACTCACTTACTATCGGTTGAATAAACCCTTCAATGACCTCCCTAGATTTACTTTGAAAATCTAGGGCACTTGCAGAGCTGCTCACTCTTGTTACTTCCAGCTCGAGTAGCTCAATTGCTTTCGTAACGTAGGAGACAAAGACTGACAAGAGGAACTTATCCCACATGGCTTCTTTCTGAATCGATGTGATTTCGATACCACTAAGGTCTCCATACGCACTCTCAATGAACCTAACGTTTTCTTGAAGATCTTCTCTGCCGCTATCTTCAAGCAACTGAAGCAAGTACGCTTTCTGCGCTACTGTTCTATACTTCTTTGAGAGCTCGTCGAGTATCTTTTCAGGAATAGGCTCGAGCTGCATTGGGAGCTCTTCCATCGCTGGTTCGGCTTTCTCTTTTGCCGTCGTTATTCTGCCTATTGCCAATAGCTCATGTTTTAGGCTCTCATCGTCTTCCATGACGCCATCAACTTCTCAGTTTTTCGTGTCAATCTGGGGGCAATCTAGCTCTTTACCAGCGTTTTTTTCTCAAACTACAAACCTAATACATTAGGAAAAGTTTCAAGAAATAAAAGCTCCGCTCATTCTTAGTAATTAACCATTCTGTATAGCGAATTTCACAAATCTAATAGTATGTTTCATGCATCTACCACATTCCCAAAAAGAAGGAATATGAGTTTTGATTGAAGAAACCCTTGGTATACTATTTTTCGGTTAAATGAATCAGGGTTGTTACATCTGTGCTGTTTTCAAGGCGTCCTTGCATTCACAAGCTCTTTCTTTTGGTACTCTTGGTATCACGCTAAAAAGCAATTTATTCACGTTGTCAATGTTCTGCTTCATAGATTTAACAACCTGCTCTGCTGTAACTGGTTTCAGACCGTAGACGTCAGTGTCAGTAGGCATCGCTATATTAGCAAAGCATATCTCCGCTTCCCTAGCAAGCGCGCATTCAGGATAGGCCGTCAATGCGGGGCAAAGAAGCCCTTTCTATCGGCTCTTAGCCTTTCCGACGACATCCCATCCCTGCCTCTTGTAAAAGAGTGACTCAGCTCTCGTAGAGAACCTTGGCCCTTCGATGCATACATACTCGAACGAATCATGATCCTTGGAAACCTCTTTCGCATGAATCTTCATGCCAAGTTTTACTGCCGTGTCAACGATGACCTTTCTGAGCTCAGGGCAGAAGGGATCTGCAAATGCGACGTGACCCACGACTCCACCATCGAAGAACGTTTGATTCATTCGCGGCGCAGCCGTAAAGCTCACTATCTGATCGCACACAACGAATTCACCCGGCCTGATTCTCTCAGGTTGCAAGCTTCCAACCGCGGCCGGGCTTATTATACGCGTAACCCCGAGAGCCTTCATAACCCAGACGTTGGCTCTGAAATTGATCTTGTGCGGTGGGATCCTATGGCTTCGTTGATGTCTGACTAAGAAGGCTACCTTCTTATCGCCAATGTACCCCACGATGACGTTGTCGCTTGTCGCTCCATAGGGCGTGTATACTTTGAGTTCCTTTGCTTCCTTCATTATCTTCGGATCGTAGTTGCCTGAACCTGCGAAAATGCCAATCTCTGCGTTTTCATGTGGGTCTATTAAACCAATCATACACATCTCTCCATTTTACATTAGACGCGTACTCGTAGACTGTTTCAACTGCGTACAATCACTTCTGAATGTGGAAGTCACCGCGTATTTATCGCTATCGCTACAAAGGAGACTTCCACTGAGGCTTGAAATAGGCGGAAAAGTCGCAAAGCAAATCGTCTGTGGTTTCCCACCTAGGAAACGTTGCTGACCATCCGCGGAACGCTCTGCAGACAGTCTCGCAGGCAACTTAGCCAGCCTGGGCGGTCCGGCGCGCCATGATGTTGTTTGAGTTTTGCTTATGATTGTCGTCTCCACTGGTTTCCTTGCTTGATAGTCATGTTGCCAAGTTA
This sequence comes from Promethearchaeati archaeon, assembly GCA_019058495.1. Lineage (GTDB taxonomy): Archaea > Asgardarchaeota > Atabeyarchaeia > Atabeyarchaeales > Atabeyarchaeaceae > JAHPYV01. The sequence continues at coordinate 3,138 of JAHPYV010000172.1, read as the reverse complement.
GTTATTCGCGGTGGTTTCGGTGATTTTTCTGCTCTCCGTAGAATGTTAATCATTTCCCTCTCTTTATTTATCCCTCCTAATGCCCAAGAGTTCTTCGTCTAACTCTTTTTCGATTTTTCTGTCTTCTTCTGTGAGTAACATGTAGCTGCGTTCTCCGCGTATCTCATCTACGTAGGGGTAACACACTTGTATTTCTTCCTTGTCTTCTGCAAGTGAGATCGCTTGGTTTGCTTCTTGTTGTGTCAAGCCTTCCTCAATTAGTAGTTCCACCATTTTGTCTGCTTTGCAGAACTTTTTTTTCGTTTTAACAAATACTTTTTCCACCGCCGACAAAAGTTGGTCTTCGTTAATGGCTGTCATCCCCTTCAATTCTCAGTGCCCTCCTAAGTGTCTCCTGTTTCCTATTCTGTGGAAACCCTATCTCCTCGTAGAATATCCTGATGCCCTCTCTGGAAGTTGTGCGCATTCTCCATAGGACGCTATAGCCGCCTTCTCGTTTACATATCGCACTTGGGGACATACTGGTTCTTATGCTGAAGTCATCATGGAGTATTCTTGCTTCTGACTCCAAGAGCCGTGGACCGTCAGACTCCAATGCTTTTTGGATGTCCTTAGGTAAGGCGCGGAATCTAGAACACTTGTTCTGTCCTATCCACCCATCTGGAAATGGTTGTCTCTTCCATTCTTCGCTCAGTGCATCGAGTCGTTTTCTTTGCTCGTCTGATAGTCTATGAGTGGCATCTACGGCTCTCGACAACTTTATCAACTCCTCTCGAGGAGAAGTTCCTCCTTCGTCGCCGAAGGCTTGTTTTAGCCACTCTCGTTTCATTTCCTTTGATCCCTGGAGTATGAAGGTAGGTATGTCTGGGTTTTGTGTAACGATTTCGCCAGTTATTGCCCCTGATCTCCGTAGTGCGTATCCAATGACTTCCGTTGATGTGCGCACTGTCGCAGCCCTGCCATGATCGTATTCTCTGATAAGTATATTTGGTCTGCCGAATACGTTTGTTAGTGATTCTACGATCCTAGTTCTCTGTTCTGCATCATTGTTTATGTACTCGAATCTTGGTCCTCTGTCTTGAGTTTCGGAGAGCGATCCATCTGAGAATCTTGCTGCGTCGAGTCTCGCTCCGTCGATGTTATCGAGTTTGAAGGGAAGGTTTGGGCCCTCAACCGCTCTTAGGTGTCCCATTGCTGTGATGTGGCTGTTAGGCTCGTTGAGATTTCTGTCGAGGTATGTCAGGATAGGAATCAGTTTATCAACTCTCGTACCGTCCAGCCGGTCATGTAGCTGCTCCCACAGATATCCCTTCCTGATGTGTGTTCCTCTCCCTTCCAACTCCTGTCGAAGCGCGGTTTTCCCTGTTGCTTTATCTATTGCACTCTCAAGTAATTCATGTTTATACTCTTTGCTAAGATATATGTCAGTAGTTGATGGCAATGCGTACCATGGTGTTTCGTAGGGTGGGATTATCATGTTTTCTCTCGGTATATGGAGGAATTCCTCTCCTTGACCTGTCTTATATCTGCGAAGTTCCAAATCTCCTATTTTTTCTTGCTCCACTGTCGTGATCTTGTAATGCTTGTTTTCATGGATTATTGTGAGCCCTTCATTTGAGTCCAATTTCAGCAGTGTCTTGTCGCCTAGTTTTACTTCATCGTTCTCAGGGATTATTCCTTCCTTCACAAGTAGTTCGCGGTTGGCTTCAATGAATGCTTGTGGGTTTTCACTTAGTTTCAGAGAGGAGTGTCCATCTTCTTGATGTTTGGTATCTCGTTTAGCACTTGGATCGCTTTCCTTGTCTTGGTCAGGGTGTGACGGCTCAGTTGGCGTCTCTGAGCGTTTGTTGCATTCTGGGCTGTTTTGTTGCTGCTCTGATGTCTGTGATGGTTCTCCTACGCCTTCTCTATCTCTCTCCGCCTCCCGCCCTCCTCGTCCTACCTCTCGGCGTGGGTCGGTATCACTACCGAGTGAAAACTGTGTTCCCTCACTAGTTGATTGGGTCCCCCCATCCACATTCTTCTTGTGTTCTTCCATCTTAGATGCTTCAGTCGCCACTCCGCTGCTCGTTGCTAGCTTGTTCATTGCTTCTTGGTTCTCATGAATTGTCATGTGCCCTCCATGCAAGGTGAGCCATGCCGGTTCCTCATTGTCCAACTTCTTCGCTTCTTCTTTCTCAACTTCTGTTACTTTTCCCCCGAATCCATTGATGAGAACCACTGGTTCTTCACTTGATTTTCTCGGAGCGGGTTCTTCCAATTTGTTCATTGTCCCCTCGTATTCCCTTAGACACCATTCTAAGTAGTCGCCTCCCCTATCTTCTTCGCGCGAGTTCGCCGCTTTCTCCCGTCGCTTCTCTCCACTTTCAACAGGCAGCCTCTCAACTCCTCCAGTCTCGTCTTTGCCGTCAGCGCCACTCATCTGGCAGAGTGATCTGCTGTGGCTTTGTTAGCCGATGTTCTCTTGGTTAATTCTCTTTCAATGATGCTGACGAGTTCCAAGCGTGCTAGCGGATTCGCTCTCTCGCTGTACTCGTTGGTGGCTTTCACGAAGATCTTTAGTGCCAACTTATTATCTTGTCGGGTTCCTGACCGTATCTTGATGCCTCAGTTATGAGCAGATCCACTAATGGCTCCACGTTCTTTGCTCTGCGAGCCTTAGACAGGGCTTCGCTATACTATTCCTTGAATTCCTTTAAGGCGACCACTGGTTCAGCCATCCATTTCAATATTGGATGCATATATTCCAAGCATTGCGACTACTTTATTGTTTGAAGATGTGGAAGAAATCGCATATTTATTGTTTCCTATATGAAACACTGCAAAAGGTATTGATCTTGGTGTCTGACTCGAATAACAACTATTGAGAGTCCATTGTCGAACTGGTGTCACTGAAGTTTTTGCTTATGAATGGCCATGTGAATTGTCCTCGCCAATAAGCTAGCAAGTCTGAGCGGTTCAGGGAAACCGCCCTGGAGGGTGAACTCATTTAGTAGTCTCACTGCATCATCAAATTCGAGGCCCACTCCACGCAAAAAAACTTTGTAACCTGTGTGTAGTAGAGCTTCCCGTCTATTACAGTTCTTATTCAGTACATTGATTCGCCTTTCCCAATCGTTTGGGAAATACTCCTTGATG
>JAHPYV010000010.1 GCA_019058495.1 Promethearchaeati archaeon | reverse complement strand
TGCCAATGCAGTTGAAACGATGGCCGACGCTGCCTCCTGGTTGGCGCCAAAATATATGAAGAGCCCAATTACTCCTATGTATAAGCCCCCGAATAGAAAGCCATAGAGCGTTAGGAGCAAACCAAATGTCCTACCAATGGACGCCGCAATCCTCGTAGCGCTGGAGAAGTTCATCCGTTCCGCCAGCAGCGCCCTCAGAACTCTCCCTCCATCCATAGGGAAGGCTGGGATCAAGTTGAACAAACCCAGAACTACGTTCAATAATACCAAGTCAAGCATTGCACTTCCAGTGAACACTGGCGGAAAGAGGTCAGCAGGCAGTTCAACTGAAAAGTATTGATATAGGACGTACAGGACAGCGCCGATGAGGAAGCTCATCAGTGGACCTGCGATAGCCAACCGCCATTCAATTCTGGGATTCTCTTCGATCTCCTCGATCTGCGAAACACCACCAATCGGGTACAGCACTATTTTTTGCACTTTTACTTTGTAGTGCTTAGCAACCACTGAGTGAGCCAGCTCATGGATAGTAACGAAGACGAAAAGTAAGATCAGAAGCAAGAAAAGGTAGTATTGACCTGGACCTGGCGGGCTAACGTAGGATATGTAGAATATAACGCCCATCAACAAAATGAATGTAACGTGAAGCTCTATCGGAATTCCGCCGACTGAACCTATTTTCACAGACAACTTCATGGGTTAAAATTACACATCTATTTACTAATTAGGTTTTTCGTAGAAAAGTCACTTGTTACAAGACGTCGGGATGCTAATTTGCCAACAGGCAACGTCAGGTTCGGATAAAACGCGATCAGCGGACGATCCTCGCCCTAACGTAAGGTCAAATACATAAAAGAAACGTATCCTTTGTCAACACAAGTAACAAATCGCATCTAGGGGTATCTCAAGGTAAGAAAGAAACTGGCTTATGGCTTAGCAGTGCTTTCGATTCTCTTGGTCATTTCTGTGACCTGCAACCCTGATGCGGCTGCAACCTATACCGTCGGAGTCTCAACAGGAACAAAAGCTGACTACTCCTACTCTCAGACGGACGTTACTCCGAACGCAGAAATACGACCAAACGAGGATTCGGCTGACAGGTTAAATGCGCCCCCGTCCGCTGACGTTTCTTATTTGCTCAGGGTCAGATAAGTAAAGTCTCGAAAGCAGGTTGATGGTAAATATACGCCAGAGTTTGACCCTCAGTACCAGAATTCGTTCGCCAGAAGATTCTCTTAGCCACGCGCATAGCTAGACAAGTAATAGCGCTAACACTACTTTTCAATAGTCACCAGAATATCCCTATAAAAGATACGTGTCTCGCACGTTCTCTACTTCTCGTATTCATACCATTTCAAGACTTCCTTCTTCTCGTCTTTTACTTGCGTTTCTGACCGTATTGTTGGTGCTTTGACCTGAGGAAGACTTTCTCCACAAGTTCTCTTATCCATTTTCAATCACCTCCGACATTTTCCTTCCTCATCTTCTGTAGATAAAATCAAGCGGATGGCAGCAGACTGTATCAAATATCCATATGATAGAGGCGGGAATGGTTTGGAAAACAGGAGCCGGGTTGAAAAGACCTGGATTCCAGCTTTGAATAGCCGACTGTTCTCTATAACAGAATCCTCTTAGCTATGCGAAGAGCGAGAAAGGTGATCCACCTCGAGGGCTTTTCTTTCTGTCCGAAGTCGAAGCTAGACCACACATTGATAATCGATTCTGGCGTGAACCTTCCCTGTGCATCTTGTTTTTTCAACAACAAGTCAAGAATCTCTGATTCTCGGAGCTTCTTTTTTGCGCGATCGAATTGTGATAGCACATCCAAGAATTTGAGGATCTTGTAGTCCGTGAACGGGTACTTCAATTTCTCCCAGTCTGTTCCTATTTTGCTGTCATGACCCGCGTACTTCACCTTTCCTCTATTCTCCCAGCATTGAAAGAGAAAGTCAACGCCTTTCTTGGCTACTTCACTGTCTCTGAGAGTGGGGTTTTGAGCCAGCGCTCCTAGTACGAATGTGGCGGCGAAAGCGCAGCTTGGTTCCTTCTCTCTTGGCCCTCCGATTTGGCCCGTGTCTTTGCACCAGAATCCACCGTCAATTCTCTGTCTGTTAGTAAGATATTTGTACGCCTTCTTCAATCTAGAATCTTCAAGGTGGCCCAGTTTGGACAGGGATTCAGTAATAATGGCTGTGTGGCAATCGCCTGGCTTTGATGGCGGATCCCAGCTGAAGCCACCAGAATCGAGCTGTGTCGAGAACACGTACTCGCAGGCTTTCGCGATTCGTCGATCTTCTGATGTGAAGCCGAAGTCCGCCAGTACTGGAAGTATCCAAAATGTGGTGTCCTTTCTTGGCCACCATGTGTGAATATCCTTAGGCTTCCCCCAATAGCCATCGTTGTTCATTTTGCTGAATATTGAATCCATAAGAGGATGGTTGCGGAGAGCCTCTTTCACCCTTTCAACTGTTTTGTCCTCTTCATTCTTGCCAATTACGTCAGTCAGTACACGGTAAACTACCCATGGCTCTCCGGTCAGTAGCCACTCCTCCAAGTCTGCTTCCAGAGGTTTTTTCTCGTACGATCCCGTCAACCTATCTAGAACTCCACCGCGTCAGGTTGTCTTGTAGGGTGTGGTCATCCTATCTGGAAGCATCTCATGGAGACTGAGCCGTTCTGGATTCCTTCATAAGTGAATTTTATTTTCTCGTTCTTCTCCTGCAGGGCGAGTGCGTAAATCATCGGGAGGTAGTGGTCAAGTGTGGGAGTCGCCATCTGCGCATTCTTGCTTAAGCTCTGATAATTGATCAGCTTCTCATGATTCGCACTCAGAAGACTCGCCTTCACTTTCTCGTCGAACTCAACCGCCCAACCGTACGGCTTAGCGTCGATGTTTTCAAAGTCAACAGTCCTAAGGTTATGCACAATATTGCCGCTACCAATAATCAGCACTCCCTTCTCCCTCATCGGGAGAAGCTCCTTCGCCAAGTCATAGTGATACTGCACAGGTCTTGGGCGCCACTCACCAAATGAGTAGTCGAGGGACATTTCAAATACGGGGATGTCTGCTTTTGGATACATATGGTACAGAACCGACCACGCTGCGTGGTCGAGCCCCCACCCAGGGTCACAAGATGCTTGGGCCTTTCTGACCCATCTCTCAACCATCCTGGCATACTCAGGAGCACCAGGACTTGGATACTTGATCCCGTACAGCTCATTCGGGAATCCGTAGAAATCGTGGATCGTTACAGGCTTGTCATTACATGTCAGCCGAGTCCCGCTTGTTAGCCAATGTGCCGAGACGACCATTATTGCCTTCGGCTTAGGCAACTCCTTCCCGAGATTTACCAAGCTAGATGTAAAGTCATTTTTCAAAACTGCATTCATAGGCGAACCATGGCCAACAAATAACACAGGCATCTTCTTCGTTCCTGACGATTTGGTTGTGCTTTTTTCTGTCATGTTTGCCATTACTCCTTATACTACGCGGTAATCCTCCTTTATTGTTGTCAGTACCACATGTGTGTTTGTTCTCTCCACGAACGGCATAGAAAGTGTTGTCTTGGTGAAGTCACTTAGTTCCTTCCTGTTTTTGAACTTTGCGACAACCATTGCATCAACCATTCCAGTAACATCATAAACTGCACAGACATTGGAAATCTTAGCGATTTCCTTTTCAATCTCCAACAATTTACCTTTTGAGACAGTTATCTCTGTTATTACAGTCAATTCATAACCCAGTTTCTCTTGGTCCAATGTTGCCGTGTATCCCTTGATTATTCCTTCCTGCTCCATCGCCTTTATCTTTGATATTGCAGTGGCGGTTGAAACGCCTACCTTCTGCGCGATTTGTCTTCCTGAAAGCCTCGCGTCCGAAACTACGGTCTTCAGGATTTCAACATCTGTTTGATCCAATCGGGTCACGAGAGCTTCTCGCTTCATATTAATCCACCAGAGAGTATCTTTCGTGCACAGATGTTTAATCATACGACGACTAATCTTATATACTTATAGGAAATAAGGCTATATCGATACGGCTGTACGATGCAACTAACAGGTTTGAAGTTCCTCGAAATTGGGAATTAGGGGTCACGGACAAGGAGAAATAGGAACTTTCGAAAAAGGAGGTGTCAAGAAATTGACAGAGTGTGAATATGCCAAGAGGGCGGAAAGTGGAAAGCCTCGGTGCGCGCACCCAGGTATGGTGCTCTACGTAGGATTGTATTGTGATCCTGCAGTATGCCAGAGAGTCAGGAAGGGAGAAATAAAGGCAATCTAGAAGACCAGATGCTTTAGTGGTGCTGAGACTTAACAAGAAAGCTGAAGAGGAGAAAGCATCGAGATTGTCCGAGCTGGAATCTATCCGCAAGTTTAATATCTGACAGGAGGAAGAACTTGCCTCTCATGGCTTAGAGATAATGTCCAATGTTGAAGAAAGCTTGAGAGTGTTTGGTGTCTCTTGATGAGAGCGAGATTTGAAAGGTACCATATAGAAGTCAAGGATGCGCCTCCCAAATTTAGGATTCCACCTCGGTTTTTTGTAAAACGTTATAACAATTGTTCAAACGTCCAAGAGTGCACACAAGCATGCGTGTACGGCGTCCATGTTGTTGGGAAGGACGGCAAGATTGCTGAGCCCATTAACGATCTGTGCAGAGGGTGCTACGTCTGTGTCCTAAAGTGTCCCGATCTCGCCCTTTCCGTGGAGGAAAACATAGAATCTCAGCACATGGGTAATGAGTATTTCACCGGGGATCGTATACGAACAATTTATTTTGAAGCAGAGACTGGCAGAGTACCTGTTTCTGGAACAGGGTACGATGGTCCTTTTGCTGGAAGAGGATTTGATGGTATCTGGTTCGATTTTTCTGAAATTGTGAGACCCACACGCGACGGAATTCACGGCAGGGAATTTATCTCTACGTCCGTAGACTTCGGTAGGAGACCTTCGCGTCTAGTTTTTGACGAGGAAGGAAAACTACTATCCAGTGATCCTAGGATCATAGAAATCCCGATCCCTATGATTCTCGAAGCTCCTCTTACTCTAGGCGAAGAAGGTCACCTTCGGCTTGCTGCAGTCAAAGCAGCTTCAAAACTTCGGACCTTCGCGATAGTAGATCTGAAGAACTGTAATGGCGATTTGCTGCCTTATATCTCGAACATCATTCCAAGAATTTATCCGGGTGAAATTACAGAAGCTGAAGACGTGATCCATCTTTCCAGAATTGTTGAGGTTGATCTGAAAGATCGAGACTATGAAACACAAGACATCATAGATAGAATAAGGAGAGTCAACCCCTCAGTTCTCATCTCCTTTAGTCTTCCCTTTGATGACGCGTCACACAAAAGAGCCTACGCTCTGACAGAGAAAGGCGCAGACATAATTCACCTATATATGAGCGATCAGAACGTGGAGAGAGATCCCGACAGCATTACGAGCGCCCTACAACGCACTCACTCGTACCTCGTCGAGAAGAACGTCCGCGAGAAGGTCACTCTAGTCTCGAGCGGAGGGATTGCTGAGGCGGCTCATGTTCCCAAATCTATCATCTTGGGCGCCGATGCAGTTGGTCTTGGGTTGGCTTACCAAATTGCCTTGGGATGCAAGGTCTGCTACAGTGCCCATCACTCTGGTGACTGTCAATTGAGGATCGAAAGCCAAGATGTCGAATGGGCAGTTCAAAGGATCGCCAATCTTGTGGGGTCGTGGAGAGACCAGCTTCTAGAGATTCTGGGTGGCATGGGTTTGCGTGAGGTCAGGAGGCAGAGAGGTGAAATGGGCCGCGCAATGTTCTACAATGACTTAGAGGCAAAGATATTCGGAGGAAGAGAATAATGCAGAAGCAAGTTCTCTCGCATAGACCCAAAGTGTCACGCGCACCATCGATCTACCCTTGTCGCATCGACAAGTATGATGTGATTCTGGAGAAAGCAAAGTGCACAGAATGCGGAGGCTGTGCCGAGGCTTGCCCAGACTACATAGCCTCTGCACCACTTCGGTATGAAGCGTTCACGAAACCTGAAGGCTGTATTATCCTTCGTAACCCAAAGAAATCATGCGTGGGAATTGAATGCAGAAGGTGTGAAGAGGTCTGCAAAACCGGTGCACTGTCAGTGCAAGTCAGTCCGCAATATCTCGGGCTAGGCGACGTTCGCTGGACCCACGACTTGATACTTTCAACTTGGGAGCAAGCTGAAGACGGCAAAGTCTCTGGCAAGTATGAACATAGAATCGGCAACTCTGGGGGAGGATTCGACAAGTTAAGGTTTGACTTCGAACTAGATGAAAAGCAGCCACAAAACTACGAATCGTTAGAAGACGCAGATATGGACACCTCGATTGTGCTTAACAAGAGGAATGATGGCAGGGAAAGAATTGAGATCCCAATCCCAGTCTACGGAGCAGACATGTCTTTTGGTTCAATAAGCCTGAACGCAATGCTTGCGAGAGCTGAGGCGGCCAGGCAGTGGAGCACCTTCACAAGCACAGGAGAAGGAGGCTACCCAGAAGCACTGATCCCGTATAAGGACCATGTCATTACACAGGTCGCGACAGGACACTTTGGCGTAAACGCTGAAACCCTAAAGAGAGCCAGGATTATAGTCCTGAAGTATGCTCAAGGTGCAAAGCCAGGGCTGGGAGGGCACTTGCTCGCAGACAAAGTCACTCCAGATGTTGCAAGGCTGCGCGAGGTTGTCCCGTACATAAGTCTGTTTTCACCGTTTCCTTTTCACAACGTTTACTCGGTCGAAGATCACTACAGGCATGTCCAATTGATGAAAGACGTTAACCCAAGAGCATTGGTTTCCGTAAAGGTGTCCACTCCGACAGATGTCGATATGGTTGCAATTGGAAGCTATTACGCAGGCGCCAACATACTGCAGATTGATGGAGGAATGGGTGGAACGGGAGCAGCCCCTGACATAGCTAAGAAGAACATTGCAATGCCTATTGAATACGCGATTCCAATTGTACACAACTACCTAGTCGGAGAAGGCGTAAGAGAAGAACTCACAATAATGGCAAGCGGCGGAATAAGAACAGCCTTCGACGTAGCAAAAATCATCGCGTTAGGAGCAGATGGAGTAGTAATAGGCACTGCCGAACTAGTCGCACTCGGATGCAAGAGATGCGAAAACTGCGAAAGAGGAAGAGGATGCCCCTCAGGCATAGCCACAACTGACCAATTCCTAGCGAACTCAATTAATCCAGAATGGGGGTCGCAGAGAGTAATCAACATGTACAGTGCGTGGAAAAACCAGTGGCATTATATTCTGTCAAACCTTGACCTGAGAAGCATAAGAGAACTCCGTCCAAAAGATGGAGTCAAGTTCAAAAATGGTGGATTCAACCATCTGATTCACACAGACCATCTTAGGTGATGACATGCGCAGACTCGATGGATCAAGCGCTGATAATCACAAGGACGTTGCAGAAGGCGGATGCGGCGTCCTTGGAGTCGCCTGTTCAGTCCCAATAGAAGGGAAGTACCTCCTACAGCCGATGTTGCAGATGCACAACCGAGGCAACGGGAAAGGCGGCGGCATAGCTGCGGTCGGACTTTCTCACGAACAGCTGAAAGTTTCGAAGAGGGTTCTGGAGGAAAGCTACCTGTTGCAGGTGGCTTACTTAGACCCTTCATCAAGAGAGAAAGTTGAGGCAGAGTACATCAAACCATCTTTTGACATTGATTACATGTCGAGAGTCCCAACACTTATTGATTACAAAAGTCTCGGGCTGGAGGTTAGACCCCCCGACGTTTGGAGGTACTTTGTCAGGGCAAATAGTAAGGCATTAGGAAGCTTCATCGAAAAGAACGAACTTGGCGCGCTCGATCCCATGAGAGCAGAGGATGAGTTCGTTTACAGGAACAGTTTTGCTCTAAACAAGAAGTACTACGCTTCTCTTGGAGAGAAGAAAGCTTTTGTTGTCTCCCACGGCAAGAACATGATAGTCTTGAAACTTGTCGGGTACGCGGAGAACGTTCTCGAGTACTACATGCTTGAGAACACTAAGGCGTATGTATGGATTGGCCATCAAAGATATCCAACCAAGGGCAGAGTTTGGCACCCTGGAGGATCCCATCCATTTATTGGCTTGCATGATGCGCTCGTTCATAACGGAGATTTCGCGAACTACTATTCAATAACCGAGTATCTGAAACAGAGGAACATGTATCCTCTTTTCCTTACGGACACGGAGGTTGCTGTCTTGTATTGGGACCTCCTCACGAGACTCTATCAATATCCCTTAGAGTATGCGATAGAGGCCATAGCCCCAACAACTGAAAGAGACTTCACGATGCTACCAGAAGAAAAGAAGAAGATCTACAAGGCGATTCAGGCAGCGCATATGCATGGATCTCCAGACGGTCCATGGTTTTTCATAATTGCCAGAAATGACCCTTACAAGAATTCGTTTCAACTCATAGGCATAACTGATACATCAATGCTAAGACCGCAGGTCTTCGCGCTTCAAGAAGGACAGGTGAAGATAGGCCTCGTTGCCTCTGAGAAACAGGCGATAGACGCAATGGTAAGTAGCTTAGCGCATGATGATCCAAGATTCTACCCGATGGCTGACAAGTACTGGTACGCTAGAGGAGGAAGCTACACTGATGGCGGCGCCTTCATATTCACAGTCGACGAATCAAAAAAAGACTTGATATGCACCGACAAGTTTGGGCAGTGCATCTCGACCGGAAACCAACATCACTACTACCAGAAGAACGCACCATACAGCGCACGAAGAATGAATAGCACTGACGTCGACAGGGTCCTAGAGAAGAAAGTGCGACCAGATGAGCTTTTCACTTCTATCTCAACGATGCTCAAAGACTGGGGATTCGACGGGCTACAATACTTCGCCGACAAGATGAGGAGGCTTGCAGAGAAGGACGATGATAAGAAGACCCTTGCGATTCAGACGCTATCTAAACTTATCGACAGGAGATACGACACCGGGGACAAGAAGAGGAGCGACGTAATCTCGGTACTCGAGGAGGAACTCTTCAAGATCTTCGACTCCATTCCAGAGATCCAGTCAACCTCGAACGGTCAATTTGATTTAATCAATTGGGAGCGAAGAAGCAAGTTAAGAAGACCCGTAAACGGGGACCAAACTTTGGTAATCGATGTACGCGACTTCAAACCAGAGGGAGACGAGGGAACATGCCAGTTCCTCGAAAAAGCATATCAGTACGGATGGAGAAACATAATAGGCTACAACTTCAGGGGACACAGAAACTTCGGAGCCGGCCTCATAGCAAGAGACAAAGTTAGGATCGACGTCTACGGGAGAGCAGGAGACTGCCTAGCTGCTTTTGCAGATGGACCGGAATTCTACGTGCACGAGAGCGCCCAAGACTCAGTCGCCTACTGCTTCAAGTCAGGTAAGCTTGTTATCTATGGAGACGCGGGCAAAGCATTTGAGTACGGGGCTAAAGGTGGAGTCACATACATCTTAGGCGATCTGAATGATAGGCCGCTGATCAATTCCGTTGGAAGCGCAACCGCGTTGATAAACGGTTCGTGCAAGGACTACATGGGTGAGTCATGCATGGCTGCCAATGGCTTCATCATATTGAATGGAGTCGGGTTTGATGAACACGGAAGACTTGTAGAACAGGAGACCCCCTATCATGGAGGAAACCTGTTTCCACTGGCTGCGGCAGGTTCAGTATACTTGAGGGATCCTTGGCAGACGGTTGGCGAAGACCAACTTAATGGTGCCAAAATAGTTTCGTTGTCCCCAGAGGACTGGGAAAGGGTTTTGCCGCTTCTCCGCGAAAACGAGCAATTATTTGGAATAGGAGTTGAAAATCTGCTTGCAGTCGACGGACAAATAAAGAAGCCTCGGGAAGTGTACAGGAAAGTCGTACCAGTCGAAGTTGGAGCGCTAACGAAGTACGAGGCCGGAATGTGATGGCTTGCATTAGTGTTACTTTAGGCATACCATAACTCTTCAATGTCCTGAAATGTTCCCCAAGCGGCTGGCTCCGTGATATGAGGAATCGCAGTTCGAAAAGGGAAGGATAAGTGAGGTTACTTGATCCCTGAGGATTTCTTCTTTTCTTCTTCCCTTAATGGAAGTTTGAGTACCTTGCCTATCAGTGATAGTGGAAGTGAGTCTCTGAACTCTATGACCCTCGGAATCTTGTATCGAGCAAGGTGTTTCCTGCAATGTTCGATTATGCTTTCTTCAACTTCTTTGCTTGGAGTGTTCCCTGGCTTCAACACTATGAATGCCTTGACAGTCTCGCTTCCTGGGATCTTCTGGTCAGGGATTCCAATAGTGGCTGCCATTGCTACTGCTGGATGTTCGAAGAGGATGTCGTCGACCTCGCGGGGATAGACCTTCAACCCTGAGACATTAACCATGTCCTTTGTTCTGTCTACTATGTAGAAGTATCCATCTTCATCCATCTTCGCAACGTCCCCAGTGAAAACCCACGGACCAGGCACCCCAAACAGTTCTTTAACGAGCTGTTTCTTTGTCTCCTCGGGTTTGTTCCAGTATCCTTTCATCACCTGTGGACCCTTGATAACAAGCTCACCAGGTTCCCCCATTGGCATGATCTTGGAATGTGTTTCAGTGTCAACAATTAAGATTTCAGTGTCTGGGATTGGTAAGCCAATTGATCCGATTTTCTTCATACCCTTCTGGGGGTTCGTGTGAGTTACAGGGGAACACTCAGTTAGGCCATAGCCTTCTGTAAAAATCATTCCGTAAGCTTGGAATTTCTTCATTACTTCAGGCGGCATCGGAGCTGCTCCTGTGTTACAAATCTTGATTTTACTAATAGCTGGAATTGACTTTTCAAGGTCCTTGTTTTGCATTATCCGGATGAACATTGTTGGCACAGCAAGGAAAATCGTCGGGCGAAATTCTCTGATTAAGGCCAGCAGGGTCGTAAAGTCGCGAGGATCGGGATTCATGGTTCCAGAGGCTGCCATCAGGAGCCCAGCATTCATGTTGCATGTCATTCCGTAAATGTGGAACAGCGGGAGGTTTTGGACACCAATTTCCTGTCCTCTTTTGAGCATCGAGCTCCACTTGAAGACTTGAAATGCATTTGAAGCCAGGTTGAAGTGAGTTAGCATCGCGCCTTTGGGTACTCCTGTGGTGCCCCCGGTGTACTGTATCACAGCAACGTCTTCCTTCGGATCAATCTTCACGTTAGGCGGCCTCGGCTCATATTTCTCTAGGAGAGCAAGGAATTGGTACGCTCCTTCAACTTCCTTCGGTACTTTTGCTCCGGGCAAGGCATCCTTAAGAGCTGTGATTATAATCCTCTTGAGCTTTGTTTTAGGTTGTAGTGCTTTGAAGAGTGGCAGCAGCATGTCATAGGCAATCACAGTCTCGGCTCCACTGTCCTTCATGATGTATTCGAATTCCGGCGGAGTCAAAGTGGGGTTCAGAGATGTGACTATTCCTCCAGCCCTTAACGCGCCATGATATGCTGTGTAGAATTGAGGTAGGTTCGGTAGAGCTATTGCGACCACATCGCCTTTCTTCACGCCAAGCGCGGCGAGGGCAGTGGCGAATCTCTCCATTTCTTCTAGAGACTGTTTGTAGGCCCACTTTCTGCCCATGAAGTTCATACCGACACGATCAGGGAAGTCCCTCGCGGCGTCGTAGAAAATCTGATATAGTGGGATCACCGGGTAGTCGATGGATCGTGGAACTTCTGCATCGTAGTGTTTTAACCAGGGTTTGCTCGAGTACGGGTTCTCAGCTTTCTTGGACAATCTCATTCCTCCTTCCAGACTAGGTTTTTCCGTGTCAGTGTGATATAAAGCTTGCTAATAGTAAGCAACGAAAATGGAGAAACCTTCCAGAAAAGAATAAGGTAAGCCAAAAGCAACGGAGACAAGCGTGCGGGATCTCGAAATCTCCAAGTCTATTTCTGCTTCGAAAGTGAAGCCTATCGAGCCTACTTCCTTTTGATGTCATCTTGGGACAGGAATTTCTTGGCGCCACCGTCTATCCTATCTCTGTCTAATTGTGAGAGGTCTTTTTCACGGGATTCTATTGCAGCGCTTCCAGCATCCGTTATGAGCACACCGTCTCTGCCTAGGGTAGCTAGTCCTCTCTTCATTAGTTTCGTGACTAGGTTTCCAGTTTCTATATTCCCGATGCGTTCACCTGACAGAAACGTCAAAGTGATGGTCAATACCCTTTGGGGCAACCCTCTTTCATGCGCGTGCAAAGCCCTCAAAATGTATAGGCATCTCAGTTCCATCCTTGTGAATGCTATTTCACTCGTGTGAACTGTCCCCCTCAAATGTGGAGAAATAGCAGTTCTGTTGTGACAAGGATGTGCGGTGTTATTAAATATTAGGTTGTCCAGCGCCAAAACGTCGGTTCCCTTTTCCGTTGACACCCTAAGGGAGATAAGTGATTTCCCTCCTTATGGTTTGGAAGGAGGTGAGTCGGATTGAAGGAATGGACATGTGTACAGGTCGGCCACCACAAAGACATCGCTAGAGCCATCGCAGAATTTCAAAAGGAAGGTTGGCAGCTCTTTGCATACGAGGCTGCGGGAGCCCCTACCGCTGTCAACCACTACCTGCTGTTTGAAAGAGAGACTAGTACCACCTGAAACGCGTATACAGATAAAGCATAAGCTGGCAAGGTCCGCCGCTCGCCAGCAAACGTTTTCGTAGTTCTTATTTTGTTTTCTGGTAGCACTCAAGTGAATGAGCCTCTACCCAGTTATACTCGTCCGCGATCTTGGCTATCGTCTTCCCTTTGTATCGGTCGCGTGTCTCCCTTTCCACTTGGTCTAATGTCATTCCTGTTGTTCTTGTCTCATCATTCAATGCTTCTAGGAGATCCTTCTGGACATCTCTCAAGAACTTGAGGTACCCTTCAGGGGTTTCGCGGACGTGAGCGTCCTTTGTTCTATACATTTTCCTGATGCCACTGTCCCACATTACGAAGATCTCGGGGTTAAGCAGATGTAGTACCTTCGAGATAGTTGTCGGACTGCCAAAACAGCGCAGAGGATCAAGCTTGCTGTAGATAGTCTTTACTGCATTCGAGATCTTCTCATCATTGAAGTCGATGGTGAGGAACCTTTTGTTCCTGATCTCTGCGAACTCCTTTTCCAAGCCACGTAGCGCTTGGCCCAATAGCGACCAGTCCAAGTTCTGTCTGCCAACAACTCTAGCTAAGCCTCCCCAGCCCACAAGAAAAGGTTTGACTATTTCCAAAAGGTCTTTGGCGTCGTTCAGCCTGCGTAAGTCTCCCCTTACAGTTGCGAGTGCGTTGGTTGAGTGGAAGTAAGCTTGGTCGAGCGACTCAGGCTCGTTGACCTCGTCGACCCTGCGAATGAGTTCATCAAACTTCATGTCATTGTCCCTTGCCTCAGTGAAGATACATGACTATTTATCCTCGTGGGGGAATGCTCGCGAGAGCGCATTTTCCAGTCGGGCAACAAGGAATAAAAGCTCGGGTCATGCTGAAATATGTATAGATCAAGCGCGTAACCAATAGAATGGAGACAAAGAAGGAGGGGCTGACAAGCAAATGGCTAGATGTCCTCTGTGTGGGGCATGGCTTTGGTCACGTTTACTTGGTGGTTTTGGCTCAGAAGTTTGCTCAAAATGTGGAGCCAAGATAGGAACTGATCCAAACGATATGTTTGGGCGAAACCTAATCGTTCTTCAGTACCTACCTGGTTTCGATGTCGGAACAGGAGATAGCTTGACTGAAGCCGAGGCAAGGGCTAGGTGGAGGCGCGACCATCCAAACTACTATCAAGAAAGCCAAGACGCAAGAGCGAGAGAAAAGACCGCCCGACAGGACAGGGCAGGATCTATTTCCGATAGATCGCCCTTCAGAGGAGACAAGGCAAAATGGGGGCACTGCAATCACTGCCATGCAGTCATAATGCTCTCCAACACCAAGTTCTGCTCAAATTGTGGATCAAGTCTGAGACACGGACTTGAGGACGCGACCCCATATGGGGAAGAAGAGAAAGACAAAGCCAAGCAGCGCGCAAGTGCAGAGGCAGGGAATGGTGAAAAGTGTATGGTCTGCCATCTTGAGCTTAACGGCGCAGATGATGTCGTGTGGTGCCCGAGTTGCGGCAACCCAGCTCATAGAAACCACTTACTTGAGTGGATCCATGTGAGGAACTGCTGTCCTGTATGCGGGATGAATCTTCGCGAGAAGGACTTCTAGAAGAAAGGTCAACCCTTCGGCTATGTCTTAGAGACGACATCCACAAGGATTATTCTGAATTGGAGTGTCTTGCCAGCCATTGGATGTTTTCCGGTTTTCCCATACGCCAGCTCTGGAGGCAGCGTAACTGTTTTTTCCTCCCCCTTCTTCATGCCCATTATTGCATCGTTGAAGCCCTTTATTACCTGTCCTGCACCAAGAGTGACGGTAAGGGGTTTGTAGTCGCGTCCTTTCTGGAGTATGCCTGCGCGCACTGCTTCTTTCTCCATGGACGTGTCGAACACCTTTCCGCCCGGAAACTTGCCCACGTAATGAACACGCACAGTGTCACCATTCTTTGCTTCAGACAAACAACTCACCACAATGACAGGTTTTACCCGTGAACATGCTTTTGTACTTTTCGCAAATCTCGATGCCGCAAGACAGAGCACTCGGGCGAACGAAACCTTGGAAGATCATGCTAGGCTGCTTTCTAGTATATCTCTATGATGCTCAGATTACGCTCTCTACTTTGTCTAAGATTCTATCAATTCCTAGGTTCGCGGCTTCTTGGAGTGTTGTATGTGCTGTTGGAGGCTTGCTGGAAACCATGGCAGCAATCTCATGGTAGGTCAGATTCATTAGGAGCATGGTCTTAATTGATTCCTCAAGTTCATTCATGAATTGGAGCTTCTTGCTTTTCCAGAAATCGGACGCTACGCAAGCTTCATTGCACTCCCAGTATTCAACACCGCTAGTGCCATAGGTGAAGACATCAAGACCTTTCTGCCTTCGACTGAGGAATGGTGCAGCCAGTACTCTTCTATCGAGAAACCCCATGTAGGAGAATCTCTGACTGTCATAACCATTTCTCAATTGCTTGACACCTTTCTGTGGATTCACAGACTCGGTTTCGACTGCAATTACCTCATCACCAGCATTGACTTCTTTATGACCGCCCACGACTTTTCCGAGGGCTCTTATGGTCGCCAGCTGGGATACGCTAGCGCCCAGTCCAATGAACTTCCTGCTCCTGAGTTCGTCAACAAGCTTGGCCTTAAACGCTATTAGATCAGGTCCTGACTCACAGTCTGCCAACACCATATATCCTTTTGACATGAAGAACTCTGCGCAGATCAGATTCGTTATGCTCTCTCTGATTGAGTTGTCGCCATTTGAGTGGAGGTTGTCGCTTCGAACTACGAGAACACCTTCCGAACCATATTTCTCCTTGAAGAGTTCTCTGACCTGCTCTTCTTGCCGCGGTAGACTTCCGCTTTCGGTATCTCCGAAATTGCGCGGTGCCTCTAGGTAAGTCAAGGCAACGAATCCTTCTTTGTGGTGCGGTCCTTCTGATGATCCTTTGGTGTTAATTATGGCTGTGTAGTCGGTTGGTCCAACAGCAATTGTTGTCCCTTCTGTTTGCTTTGAGGGCCGGCAAAGAAACTCGAATGCCAAGAAAGCATTTCTCGGAGAGCTTGCCCTCAACAAGGGATAACCGCCGAGCCAGCTAGCCGTGTGACTTGTGGAACTATTGTCCGTCAGCCACCTAAACGCATCGAATATGCCTTGAAAAGCGGCTCTCCTACCGAGTTTCCTGGGAGATAGACGTCTTTGCTTACTCATAGAGATCTCACTCAAAGTCTTTACTAAGTGCAGAAAGAACTCCCCCCATAAACATATTTAAAGTTCCATACGAAGTTGGAGAGCAGAAACACCTCCAACGAGGAACAAGGGTCACGCAAATCAATCCAACTGACTAGTCAGACCTAAGAGAACATGCAAGGGGAACCGGTCTCATGTATCGTCTGAATTTTGAGATCGTTGCCTATGCACTGAAACTCGACCTTTTGACTTGCCTTACGCTCATTCGCAAGACGTGTCAAGAGACGAACCTTCAGAGTCGTTCATTTTCTGGTTAGAGAACTTTATTGGCTTTGTCCACTGTATCATCCATCTCATCAAAGGTCCGACGGATTCGGCGAGAGATTGACCTTTTTCTGTCATCGAGTACAGTACTCTCGGCGGGATCTCGTTGTAAGCTGTTCTCTTGAGTATGCCTTCTTTTTCAAGTTCTTTGAGCCTGGATGCCAGCGTCTTCGTGCTAATATGTTTAAATAGATTGCTTAGTTCAGTAAACCTAACCTGCTTCTGAGAGCAACAGAATAAGCTAAGGATCTCCATCGTTCCACGACTACCTATAAGTCTAAGAGTGCCCTTCCCCAGTTTCGCCAATTCGACAGCGTCCATTTCAATACTTTCCATACTTTCACCTAATGCAATACTTTATAATGGAAAGCTTAAATACTTTACTTACTACACTATTAGTGAGTACCCGACGTAAGGAGATCAGAAAAGTGAAGACAGACCAGAAAAGAACTGCCTGTGGTTGCGGCACTTCAAGTCCGATCAGAGCGGGAAAGAAGAACTCAAATGAAGCAGATGTGAGGACCGAGGTAAGAAAAACGTATGGCAAATATGCCAAAGGCGCAACTCAAGCAGCATGCTGCAGAACCGATACAGTAACTGGACAAGCTGGCTACACTGACGAGGAACTCAGTTCCCTGCTAGAATCCGCGAAAGTAGTGTCGGCTGGCTGCGGAAACCCAACAGCCTTAGCTGAACTGAGGAAAGGCGAAACCGTACTAGATCTCGGATCAGGTGGAGGGATAGACTGTTTCCTTGCTGCAGAGAGAGTTGGTCCAGCAGGCAGGGTAATCGGAGTCGACATGACCCCCGAAATGATTGACACAGCCAGAGCTAATGCTCGCAAGGGCAACGTGAAGAATGTCGAGTTCAGGCTCGGAGAAATCGAACACCTGCCAGTAGCCAACGAAAGCGTAGATGCAATAATCAGCAATTGCGTCATCAATTTGTCACCAGACAAAGAGCAAGTCTTCAAGGAAGCCTACAGAGTTCTGAAGAAGGGAGGAAGGATTCTCGTATCCGATGTGATGGCGTCAGGTCTTCCTGAAGAGGCAAAGAAGAGCATCTCACTGTGGGCCAGCTGCATAGCTGGAGCAATAGAAATAGAAGACTATCTGCACAAGATAATGGCCGCAGGATTTAAGAAAGTAGAAGTCGTGAACAAAGAAGAGTACTCCAGAGAATTCATCAAAGAAGCTTTGGAGAGCGCTATGATGAGCACTGACGACAGCGAACAGAAGTCAACTCTTGAGAAAGCAAGGACACTCTACGACAAATATCAGGGCAAATCAGGCATTAAAATACTGCATGCAGACATCCGTGCCGTAAAGAGCTAGGTTTGACTAGCTCTTGGAATCATTTTAGGAACTTTCTTTTTTCTTGGATTCGCTTTCTTTCCATATTTGAGGAATCTGCGACACTTTCTCTTAGAGGAAAACATATATCAAATTTCAAGTACGGCGTCTAGCGTCTACTTTGGTGTCTTGGTGACTTGTCATGAGCAACCATCCAAAGATCCTCGTTCTCGGTGCCGGAATGATAGGCAGAGTCCTCGCCCAAGAGCTCGTACTAAGCGGAGCAGAAGTAGTTGTCGGAGACCGGGAAAAAAGAACTATACCTGACTGCAAATACGTGAAAATAGACGTCACAGACCAGAGCTCACTTGCCACCATCCTGAAAGACGGATATGACACTATTGCCTCAGCTGTTCCTGGACACCTCGGATACAGAGTCATGGAATCTGCAATAAACGCAGGCACAGACTTGGTCGACGTATCCTTTGGAGAGCAAAACCCCCTGAAACTCCACGTGAAAGCAAAAAGCGCAGAAATAACCATAATTCCAGATTGCGGAGTCGCCCCTGGAATCAGCAACTTCCTTGTAGGATTGGGAATGAGCAAAATAAGAGATCCGAAAGAAGCGCATATCAAAGTTGGAGGTCTACCCGAAAAACCTGCTCCACCCCTTAACTACAGGCTCGTCTTCTCAGCTGAAGCACTCGTAGATGAGTATACCCGAAAAGCGCGAGTAGTCAAGAATGGGAAAATCATAGAAGTCGAAGCACTGACAGGTTTGGAGACTTTCGAGTTCCCAGGCGTCGGAAAGCTTGAGTGTTTCTACACGGACGGCTTAAGAACTCTTGTGGACACCCTGAAGCTAAAGGACATGGATGAGAAAACCATCAGGTACCCTGGACACGTCGAGAAAGTCAAGACAATGGTTGATCTGGGGCTCTTCAGATCGGAGCCTGAGATACTGGGTGTAAAACCCAGGGAATTCATGGAGGAATTCATTTCCTCGACGCTGCGCCTAAAGAAGGGAGAGAGGGACATAACGATCCTCGAGGTTAATGTAAAGGGAGGCGGCGGCTCAATCACTTACCGAATGCTCGACAGATTCGATGATAAGAAAGAGATAAGCTCAATGTCACGCACCACCGGCTACCCAATCGCTATCCTTTCCTTATTGGTAGCTAGGAAAGAGATTGACAAAAAAGGCGTAGTACCTCTTGAAATCTTAGGCCAAGACGAGAGAGTCTCAAATATGATTCTAAAGGAGCTAGAAGCGAGAAACATACGAATGAAGGAGCAGATTAGCCAGGTGCCCAAGAACACAAGGTGAAAGCCTTCGTAGGTCCATTATCCTCTTGTTCAAGAGAGAAATGAAACACCCGCCAGCCCTATCGTTCCACACTTTTTGCTGGACTCGAAGTGCGTAACACTTATTAGAACCCACTCATATCCAAAACGGGGCGAGCAACGTGATAGTGAGTCAGGATCTCCATGTCACATATAGGTGGCGGCAGGAGTCCGTTTTGAAGGGAGTGAGTGGGACCTTTGATGGGAAGCTTCTGATTCTGGGTCCCAATGGATCTGGCAAGACCACTTTCTTTAGGGCGATCTGTGGTCTGACTAATATCGAGTCTGGCAAAATCACAATAGATGGAAAGAATGTTCAGGATCTATATGCCGCTACTGGAGTAATGTCCACTAACTTCCAAGAGGTCTACACACTCGTATCGACAAATGTTTGTGATATCGTCAAACTCTACACAGACCTCTCGAATGGAGACGCCGACCTCGCCTTCGAGATAATCAAGAATATGGGGATCACTGAGGACTTCTTAAGAAAAAGGAGGCTAGGTGAACTCTCATCCGGACAGTCTAAGATTGTCTGCACCGCATTAGCTCTCGCCATGAAAAGCAAGCACATTCTCCTCGACGAGCCCTTCGAAAACTTAGATCCAGCAAAGAAAGGAAAGATGGTCAAGTACCTTGACGAGTACAAGGGCGTAGTGTTGGGCAACACCCATGAGACATGGCTTCTGAAGAACCTTCAAGACTGGAAGGTGTTCTTCATGTTCGAAGGTGTAATCTATGGACCGTTATCAGTTAAAGATCTTCTAAGTGCGAAAATATCGCTTGCTGATGAGCGTGGCGCACTCCTCAAAGTGAAGGTTTCAAACAAGACTGTCAGCATACTTGAAGGAGGAAAAAGGGGAACACTCTTATCAAGCCTTGAAAACCTTGACAGGATATACGACCTAGCGGAGGAGACCTGAATGACAAAATACTTCTGGATGAACGCGAAGAATCTCTTAATGAACCCCTATTTGATCTTCTTCTCTGTGTTCTTCATCGAGTTCTGGGTAATAATGTGGGCTTTTGTTTTTGCTGCCAATTTGCCACCGATCGAAGTAATCATGAGGGCATCAGTGGCCAGTGCTTGGGGATCGCTGGGCGTTTTATCGCTCTCAGCCGCAACTTCCAGCATAACTATGTCGCTTCTCTACTCATCGAAATCAATACGCTATGTGACGAAATACACAAAGCTCTCTCCTTCTCGCTTCTTGCTGGAGAATCTACTGTCTTCTCTTATCGTTCTAGCGACTATCTCGGCAATCATGTTTTTCTCAGTGTTGCTTGCCTTCTACGCGAAGAATGGAGTGATGATTCTACCCATTTACCCGGTGGGCTTGGTATTCTCAACTTTTCTCGGGATCCTGTTCCTGTACGCTTTGTCGCTATTCCTGAACCTCCTAATAGTTGTTCTAAAAGCACCCAGATCAGCCTCCTTCATATCGTTCCTACCCTTGTTTCTCGGCTTCCTTCCCTTTGTTTCTCTCTTCGCAGATTTCGGAATTGTGGCTTATGTCTCACCTTTCAATTGCGTGATGTCCTTAGGCTACTACTTCTACTCGGGCGCAGACGCTCCTACGGGCAACTATATTATGCCAGCGACAGCAACGTCGATGAACATGCTTCTCGTAGTCATGTCGCTGGCCACATGGGTCGTATTCCTGCTGGCCATGGACGTTCTACTGCTAAGGAAGATGAGAGGCGTCGGAGTAGAAGACATAAGAGTAGTTTAGGCGGCGCAAGTTCTAGGCTTTTGGCCTGCTGAACTGAAAGAGTAATATGACTCCAGTCAGCGCAAGCGCTACACCCAGTATCTGGAGAGTTTCAAGACTTTCCCCCAGAATAAGAGCTGAGAAGAGTGCTGCTGATAGTGGCTCCAAGACAGAGAGGATGCTTCCTTTTGAAGCCTTGACATATTTCAGCGAGTACGAGTAAAGCAAATAGCCTAGAAGTGAGAGAACCCAAGCTATGGCTAGGATCAGCGCCCAGAGCTGTAAGGAATAACTCACTATTTCTGGGAAGGAAACATAGATGAATGGAAGCAGTGTCAGGGCACCTATTCCCTCGGCATACATTGTGACAGTCCAGCCAGTATATCGAGTTCTGAACTGCTTGGTCATTATGAAGTAGAGTACGAAGCAGAGGCTCGAGCCCAGCCCGAACAGAATGCCAAACAGGTTGATGCTCAGCAAAGAGGGTTCGTAAGCTCTCACTACTAAGGCGACTCCTAGGAAGGTTAGGATAATAGCAGACACTTCTCTCCAAGTGATCTTCTCCCCTAGGAACGCCCACGCGGAAAGGGTTACGAAAACAGGGTAAGTGTAGAAAAGTACTGCCGTTATTGTTGGAGTCGTGTAATATACTCCATACGCGTAGGTGACTCTTTGAGAGGCAACTGCGATCGCACCAAAGACCAAGAAAGGAATCAAATCTCTCTTTGAAATCCTCAAAGAGTTCCTGTCAATCAAAGCTAGAATAGGTAGGAGAGTCGCTGAACTAATGAGAAGCCTTAGAGCAATGAGGGTTCCTGGCAGAATGCCATAAGCGTAGGCTAGCTTTTGCAGTATCCCCATAGTCCCCCACATAATCGACGCTAAGGCGATCAAAGCGTAGGCACGCATTGTTTTTGCCGATTTCGAAGAGGAGATCATAGAAACCACACGATCCGAGCATATCTTGCTGCGGCAGACTTCCCTGAATCTTGGGCCATCAGATTCATGCATTCCTTGTTCTATCTTATATCTTTATTACGTCTACAAACGAAATTCGAATCCACATCAATTCGACGAGAAGTTCCCTGCACGGCTCTGGTACCCCTAATCTTTTGAAGTCAGAATCAAGTATAATAGTAAGTGAAAGACAGTAGAGAGCCTTGAAGGCGTGTGCAAATGTTCAGAACGCGTATAACTGAACTTTTCAATATCGAGTATCCAGTCATTGGTGGTGCGATGCACAACATTTCAAAGGCTGAACTCGTTGCAGCTGTTTCTAACGCTGGAGGTCTTGGAGTTCTCGCTTCCACCACATTCGACAAGCCGGAAGATCTGCGCAGCGAGATTCGTAAGACAAGACAACTAACAAGCAAACCCATCGGTGTAAACCTAAATCTGTTTCCCGCCATGAGGCCGAGAGGCGTTGACAGGGACATCGATATCTTCATCGATGAGGGCGTTGATATAGTTGAGTCCTCGGGAGCCAGTCCGGAGCCTTACGTGCCTCGTCTGAAGAAGGCTGGAATAAAGCTGATCCACAAGGTCGCAGGAGCTAGGTACGCGGAGACAGCCGAGAGAATTGGTTGCGACGCTGTCTCAGTGGTCGGCTTCGAGTGTGGAGGTCACCCTGGTCTCGACGACGTAACTTCTCTGATACTTGTTCCTGAAACCGTGGATGCCGTGAAGATACCAGTTGTTGCTGGCGGTGGATTCTGCGATTCAAGGAGCTTCTTAGCCGCGCTTGCGCTCGGTGCAGAAGGAATACTTATGGGAACTCGTTTCGTGGCCACCAAAGAATGTAGTGTTCACCCGAAGATCAAAGAATGGATAACAAAGGCAAATGACAGCGATACAACCATAATCGGCAAGCCCTTCAAACTCGCTTCGAGAGTTATCAAAAACAAACCCGCTTTGACTGCACAAGCAATGGAAGCAAGAGGAGCTACTCTACAAGAAGTTCTACCAGTAATAAGCGGTCAGCTTGGCAAGAAGGCTTGGGAGACGGGCGATGTCGAAGCTGGGATACTGTCCCTAGGCATGGCTGTAGGAAGAATCGACAGTATACTGACCGTTAAAGAAGTCATAGACGAGATAATAGGCGGAGCAAAGCAAATACTCGAGCGGCTGAAGGAAATGTAGCTGGGTCGACGCAGAATGGAGGTGAGACAGTCACTTACATCCCATTAGCTATCTATTCTCTTCGCAGGCCCAATTCCCTTGTTCTTTGTGGTTCTCATGACTTCACTAGTTCCTCTAGCTTCGGCAACACCTTGCCCTGCTTAACTGCTTCTATCAAGTCTGAGATCTTCTTGAGAGCCTTCCGATAGGCTTGGTGTACGCGATATATCTCGTAAGCAGTACCGCCAGTGAGTACTGTGACTCCTAAGATGAATATGTCTAAAGTATACACCTTTTCAAAGAACAGTGTATAGAAGACAACAACAAACCCGACGAAGATGGCGTAACTGGTGGTAACGATTGTTGTGTATCTTGTATGAGCTCGCTCAGAGAAAACATGAATCTTCACAAGCTCGACATCCGTGTCGAAGTTCTTGTTCTCGGCGCGTGCCCTTCCTTTAGATCTTGGCATCTTGTGCACTTCCTATTCTTTTGATTTGACTACTATGTCTCCTCTACATGCGGACCTCAAACTTGCATTCCTTGGCGCCGGAGACGGCTGTCTGCAAGACGTCTACGTCCACTGGCTTTCCTAGGACCCCTTCCCAGTACTTCCTGACGAACCCTTTTGAACAATTGCAGTAGGAGCGGGATATTGTTTCATTGTGGGGTAGTGCCCTAAGCAACCCGCAGAAGCATCTCATCGGAGTTTTGAATGAGTGCGGTGTGAAATACCAGTAGAGTCTGTCGCCCTGTCTTTCAAGTTTTGTTCCCGCCATGGGCTTCTTCTGTTCAGCGTTAAGAAACTCATCCAAGCTCTTGAATTTCTTTCGCCTTGCCTTCGCCCTCTCTATGGGTGCCTTGTTGTGGAGTGCGCAGTTGTACCCGCAATTCTCCATGATTTGAGTTCTCGTTTTCTCGTCAGCAAGTGAATCCAGCCTTTCCATCGCGCCTTTAACCCAGCTGGCTATACTGGTTTTGCTAGTGCTGGGTGTTATCTTTTCGCTTCCTTCCATTACTCTTCTCTTCACGGCGTCTCCAGCGAATCGCTCAACGTTCCGGCCTATTTCTTTGATCATTTCAACGTGAGTTCTTGGCAAAGTGTTCACCGTTTCGATAGGAATCAGTTTGGAAATATAAGACTTCCACAGGATACAGGGAAGCAATCCAGTTTCGCATTTGAGAACACCGGCCAGATCTTGTATTTCACAACATTCGGCTGATTTGACCTTAAAGTCCCCGACATGCTTTTTGCTCCCTGCTTTTGCGACAAGACTTATAACTATGGTTCGCTCACTAAGTGATATATCCTTCAAGAAATGTGAATGAGAATGAGGAGGTTGAACCAGACTTGGAGAAAGCTCTCTTCACTAGTTTGATGCACAAAGCATCGCTAGCGTGCTTCGCAGTAGGGATTTTCGCTATCGCAAGTTCCATTGCTCAGTCAATTCTCACGTATTCGGTGGTGGCCCCTATTGAGTCAGCTATTGCGTCAGGGGTCGTCAACCCTGGGACAATAGCGCAACTTAGTCAAGCGATGAACACTATTCTGCCCTTGGCTCTTGTTAGCGTCACAATAACTCTACTGCTTACCATCTTCTTCGCCTACTACACATTCAAAGTTGGGCAATTATACGACATCGGTACAGTCAAAATAGCAGGACCAGCGTACGTGATCATGCAACTTGCCACAATACCGGTGTTATTGGCAGTTCTCCAATTGTTTCCACTGCTGCCGGCGTTAATCAGTAATCCAACGACGGTTCTCCCACAGCTTTGGGGTTTGGTTGTTCTGATACTCATAGGAGGTCTAGCTGCGGTTGCATTCCTGTTGGTATTTATAATCACATTCCTGCTCGGCCTCAACAGCATGAAAAAGCAAACAGGAGTCAGCCTATTCCAAACAGCAATGTGGCTTGCCATCATAGGCATAGTCCTTTCGTTACTGAATTCATTTATCTCGGGTATCGGGATACCAATCAGCATAGGCGACATAGTCTTAGACATCGCGATAATCGCATATGGCTTGGCGCTCAGCAAAGCCGCGAAAGAGGGAATGGCACCACAACGCCTTAGAGATCGGCTTCAGACAGCACAAAGCTGAAGCTCTCCCCTTCTTTTTGTTGCTACGATTGATACGTGCCCCATTGTTGTAGACGTTCAAATGTAACGTTCGAAGAGTTTTGAACATTCTCCTTCCCGATTTATGATCAAGATGAATAACCCATAGGACTTGTGTGCACATATTGGAATAATAATAATCTTGAGTGATTAGAGCCACATTTCTGTCGATGACTCTGAAACAAGCAATGTAACCTTGCTGTATCAGGGTCAGATTGGAAGAAAGACCCCTTTCCTATTGGTGCGACCTTTGGAAATAGGAGGATTGACAAGAATGCAATTTCGAAAATTCGGAAGACTCGATTGGAAGGTCTCAGCGTTGGGTTTTGGTTGCATGCGTTTGCCCACAACTGATAAAGTTGGCTCCAATGTAAACGTGGACGAGAAAGAAGCGATCGCAATGATTCGCTACGCAATTGATCAAGGAGTCAACTACGTTGATACAGCATACCCGTATCATGGAGGAAATGGAGAGATTGTTGTGGGAAAGGCATTGAGAGACGGTTACAGGGAGAAAGTCAGACTGGCGACAAAGTCCCCTGTATGGTCTCTTCGCAAAGCGGAAGATTTTGACACCTATCTAAACGAGCAATTGAAGAAACTACAGACAGACTACCTTGATTTCTATCTACTTCACGGGCTGGACAAACAAAGATGGACGAACATCCTCAATCTCAACGTGTTACAGAAGGCGGAAACCGCGATCAAGGACGGCAGAATCAGGCACCTAGGCTTCTCCTTTCACGACAAATATGAAACTTTCAGGGAAATAATCGATGGATATAGCGGATGGGCTCTCTGTCAAATGCAATACAACTACATGGACACCAAGAACCAAGCTGGAACTAAAGGCCTCAAATACGCAGCCTCAAAGGGATTGGCGGTAGTCGTAATGGAACCAATAAGGGGGGGAAGATTATCGAATCCGCCAAAGGACATCCAAGGAATATTCGATGGTTACGAGAAAAGACACACTCCATCTGATTGGGCCTTGCAATGGGTGTGGAATCAGTCAGAAGTATCGGTTGCACTCAGCGGAATGAGTACTATGAAACAAGTGGAAGAGAACATACATTCAGCAAGCACATCAGCTCCAAACTCCCTCGGACATAGAGAACTACAAGTTATCGAACGCGCTCAAAAAGCATTTAGAGGGAGAACACCGATCGCGTGCACAAAATGTGGCTACTGCATGCCATGCGAAAACGGAATAAACATACCAACAAACTTTGAATTGTACAACGATGCCATCATATACGACGACCCAGGCACAGCCCGCATGCGATACAGTAGATTCATGACTGAAAAAGAACGCGCAAGTGCTTGTCAACAGTGCAAAAAATGCGAGGAAAAATGCCCACAGAAAATTCCAATAAGCGAACTGATGCCAAAAGTGCACGCATTGTTAGGGGAAAGCAAACCACACTAAGGAAATTTGGCACTAATTCTCTGCAAGAAGGCTCTATTGCCTCTAACATGCCAATTGCGTCGGAGTAAGCAAGATCATTGCGACGGCGACGAGTGCATCAACGAGAGCATCTTGTTGGAGTGTGCTAGTTGTCCAACTGATACATACATGTAATCGCGCAGCTTCTGAGCCAAAATACGGCTTTGGTTCGGCACGAATTCGTTATTAAATATAACTCTCTTCTCTTCAAGAGTCAATTCTCTGCTTGGGTCAACGGAAGTTGCCAACTCGTCCACATTCATACTTACATACATCCACCAATCCGTGCACCGGAAGACTGTCCCAAACCTCTCAGAATAGTAACCCATCTTATTGAACACATCTGATCCTGGGACCAAGCGGAAATCTTGCCCAGCAGGATCTATATGCGGGTGCCTCTCGGC
>JAHPYV010000171.1 GCA_019058495.1 Promethearchaeati archaeon | reverse complement strand
GTGCAGTATCGCGTTTTCAATCCCTCTTCCACGGGACAACTTGACGACATTCTTCATATACTCAAGATCTCGTTTCCATCTTTTCCCATCGATATTTGCTATGTTTACTGTTCTTCCTTCCAAGTAGACCTTACGTCCAGCTTTCATTGCGGGGATGAAGCGAGCGAAAGGAAGGTGAACTGACTTCACTTTTGCGTTACCGATGTTATCAAAAGTATATCCTCTGTCCATCTGTAGCTCCAAGTCGTAAGTACCAGAAATCTTCTCTGGGATTCCAGTGATGGCCACATATCCCTCATGCTTCTCAAGGAAGCAACTCGTGCTCACTGCTATGCGCAAATGACTTCCTCTCCACGACCTGTAGTAACTAGAATTGAGTTACTTGTTGTCTCCCTATGCTGAGTACGATTACTGTACCTCAGCATAGCAATCAGTATATATCAATATTCTAACAGCTCGATAATTAAAACTCTCCTTGCGCCATTGTTTTTCCTTGTTACTCGTCTGCGGTTCTGGCAGAATGCTTTTTAAGGTGCGGTGAATCTCATCAAAAGGAAGGATTGTCCAAGAGTAGAGGTGTATACTATTTGTCCGAAGAATGCAAGAAGTTCACTGAAGAAGCCGAGATGGAAGCAAACAAAGGTGATCACAATCTCTCTGCCGAACGCTGGAATAATGGGGGTTTCTGTTACTCTGACATCGAAGACCTCACCAAAGCATCAGAGTGCTTTCTCAAATCCTCTGATGAGAGCCTAAAAGGAAAGAATAAGACAGGAGCATCTGATTCTTTTCTCTACGCCATAATGGTGTTGTTGCGTTCAGGAAACAAGAAGCAAGCCTCAGAAGTCATCAAGTCAGCTGACACGAAAGGACTCGGAGGGATGGAGAGCACGAAGTTCGCGAAGGACTTTTTCAAAGCTGTTGAGAGTGGTAAACAGGATGCGAAGCAATCTGCGTGCGATAAATTCTCTCATATACTAGAGGATAATTACTGGTTGCGCAAAACCCTTGGAAAAATGGGAGTATCAGTTTCTTCGTCGTACTAGAACTGGAGTTAGTCTCCAACTTCTTTTCGAAACACGATCATGGGAAGCAGTTGCCCTCATCATCTTCTTTTCTCTTCTATTGCGTAAATGGATTTGACGTACTGCTGTCCGTTACATTTTGTGCATTTACCAAGTGCTTTACCGACGTAGTCTCCTCTCTCGAATTCTCTTTGCTCTATGTACTGGCAGCCGTAACACGCAATAGAGGTGATCGTCTTAGTGTCTCCCAGTTCACTTACCTTCCTCATCGACTTATTCTGTTGTGTAGTGGGGTTTGACGTTAATAATACTAGAAATCCAAGTGCTGCAAGTCCATATAGCGTAATCAGGTCGGGGATTGACCATTCCAATCCGTCTATGAGATATGGCAGTGTCAACACTATGAAAACTATTGCTAACAGCGCAACGGCTAAGATCCTCAATTTTCTCAAGAAATCATCTCCTGTACACAGAAGTGCGAACGATGTCAATCAGACTTCAGTTATCTTCTTCTGAATCAACGTTGGGGAAGCTCATTCGGTAGTTATTTTGGTCTTGCATCGGCGGCACACCTTTGCTGAAGGCGGAAGAAGCAGCCCGCAGTTTGGACATCTGATCCCAGTTTTTCTTTTTTCCGTTGGTGCACTCAGATCAGCTTTGAAAGTGACTTCCTCTCCGGTTCTCCCTACTGGTCTGCTTGGCTTGGTACCTTCTTTTGTGGCGAAAGCTTCCTTTACGTCTGGTCTCAAAAGTACGTAAAACGCAAGCACTCCTCCGATGCTCTCGATTATTGGGTACGGGCTTGCCACGTCGAGTATTCCGGCAATAATTAGCGTGAAGCATCCAATCTTGGCCACGTAACTTCTCCTTAATGCCAAAGTGGAGTAAACCGCAAAGAGAGCAATCACTGCGATGACAATTTCAATTCCACTGATTAAGAGCCAGGCGCTCCTAAAGCTGTCATAGGAAAGGAGTGTCGTCGGTGAAGAGTCCTGCCACTCACCAAACCAAGGTTGAGGAGTAACGGTGCCTATCTCGGCAAAGTTAAAGATTCCTGACATTACTCTGCTCCCAATTAAAGCGGTCAAGGAATCCAAGTACATCTGCCATGTGTCAAGTGAAAACCACGTTATGGCTCTTAGTCTTAGAATCCCGAGAAACGCAAATAACACTGTGACCATGAGCAATTTGAGTGGTCTTCTTATTGGTCTACCTTCTGTGGTCTTTCTCTGCTCAATAGAATCTGTCCTCTTGGGAGCACTAGATCGCGGGCTCAACCTCTATGTATTCCTCCAACCATGTTTCGCTTCTATGATTCCCTTCCAAGGTTAGTTCACTTGTTGTTCCTAAAAAACGTATTGGTACCATGCTTGTACGGAGCTTATAAGTTTGAGCTGATTCCTGTGAAAGAACTAAATATATATAGAAGTACCTTCTTCTTCACTCACGCGAAATCAAGGACAGCGCTACTTTGCTGAGGCATGTCAAACCCCCGTAAGACTGACACATCAGAAATGGAGAAAAACACAAATGCCAGAAAAAAAGACACGAGAACGAAAGAGTAAAGAGGAGCCAACGGAACGCCCCGCTGAGGCACCAGCTCCAGTTCAAAGGCAGCGTTCCCCAGAAAATGTAATCTTTGTGGGCAGCAAGAATACAATGAATTATGTTCTTGCGACAGTTCTACAGTTTAGTAAAGGTTCAAGTGAGGTTTCAATCAAAGCTCGTGGCAGAGTGATCTCGAAAGCTGTCGATGTCGCTGAAATCGCGAGAGCGAGATTCCTCCAGAACAAATGCAAGGTCAAGGCGATAGAGATAGGGACGGAGGAAATCAAGGAAGAAGACAGAAAAAGAAATGTCTCCACGATCTCCATCGTACTTGAAAAAAGTTAAGCGCTATGGAATTCCTAAAACTTGAACCCTCTTTTATTTATGACTCTATTGGAAACAACGCATAGGCCAAGAGGACATTCATTCCTTGGAAGGTAGCCCTATGCGTAGCAGCGAAAAGTCACACTGACTAGTTCATGGAAGCGAAGGACAATTGAAGAATTGGCAAGAGAGATTCTTCGAAAAACTAAAGGACGAAGAAGATAAGAAAAAGGATTTGGTTTTGGTCGAAGTCAAGGATTCAGGCGAAGATTGCAGATGCGGATCCTGCGATAAGCCATTCAGAATTGAGATCTACTACTCCAACGGCAAGTTCAAACAGAGACTGGTCTGTGAAAACTGTGGCATCGAATTCTGGGTAAAGACGTGAATCCCACAGTTCCACACCTCTACTGCGCCTAATGAGTCGCGCTAAAGGCAGTAGATCCAGCTTCTTGTAGTCAGCTTTTCATATGTTTAGGCTGTGGCCATCGTAAAGTCAAGAAATGCGCTTGATTTCTAATTGTTTCCGCTTTTTTACACAAAGATGGGTTGAATTCTGAATGCAATACCTTTTTAACCCTCCCTCCATTAATCTTAATCAATCTTTCCAGCAATTGATAGTGACTGTACGTTTCATAATGAGAGGGTGCGCATGGGTGGACTGCAATGAATAGAAGAAAGGTTATCATAATGGGTGCTGCTGGCCGTGATTTCCACAACTTCAATGTTTGCTTCAGAAATAATGATGCCTTTGAAGTTGTTGCCTTCACTGCTACGCAGATACCTGGGATAGAATGTAGAACATATCCTCCAGAACTTTCAGGCTCATTGTACCCCAAGGGAATTCCCGTAAAGCCAGAGGCGGAGCTGAGCGAGCTTATAAAGAAGCATGGCGTTGATGAAGTAATCCTAGCATACAGTGACCTCACATATGATGTGGTCATGCACAAGGCTTCCTTAGTTCTAGCGTCGGGTGCAGACTTCACATTAATGGGTCCCAAAGCCACGGGTCTGAAATCCAAAGATCCAGTCATAGCGATATGTGCTGTAAGAACGGGCGCTGGTAAAAGCACTGTAACCAGAAGGATCGTGAGAATCCTCCGAGGCAAGGGAGTCAGACTCGTTGCAGTGCGTCACCCAATGCCTTACGACCCCAACATTGCATCTCAAGCAGTTCAAAGATTTGCTACCGTTGAAGACATGGACAAGGCGAGATGTACCATCGAAGAAAGGGAGGAGTACGAACCCCACATAAACATGGGAACAGTAGTATACGCCGGAGTCGACTATGAAAAGATCCTGCGTGCAGCAGAGAAGGAGGCTCAGATAGTCCTCTGGGATGGCGGGAACAATGATATGTCTTTCTACACTCCGAACCTACTTATTACGGTGGCAGATGCCCTAAGGCCGGGACAAGAAGTTGGATCATATCCTGGCGAAGCAAACGTGATCATGTCAGATGTCGTGGTAATAAACAAAGTTGATGTAGCAAAAAAGGAAGACGTGGAGCTAGTAAAATCGAATATCAAGAAAGTGAATCCAAAAGCCCAGATAATAGAGGCGAAGTCAACGATAACCATCGATCGACCTGAACTAGTCAAAGGCAAGAGAGTCTTAGTCATTGAAGACGGACCCACAGTCACACATGGACAGACCCCCTATGGAGCTGGGACGGTTGCAGCTCGAAACATGAATGCCAAGATAGTTGATCCACATTCGTACGCAATTGGCACAATAAAGGACACATTTGCCAAGTACAAGAATGTTGGCGCGTTTCTGCCAACAATGGGATACTCTCCTGAGCAGATCAAGGATCTGGAGAATACAATCAAGGCCACACCATGTGACACAGTACTCTCAGCTACGCCGATCGACCTCAACAGAATAATGAGAATAGATAAGCCTCTAGCGAGGGTAGCATACGAACTTGAAGAAATAACGAAGCCAAACCTTGAAGAAGTAATCTCAGACTTCCTCAAAACTGTCAAGAAACCGAAAAGCGGCGCGTGAAGGTATATTTCTTCGGTTAAGGAAGAGAAAGTCTAAGCAACCTTGAACTCGATATTCTCTTCCGTCCAACTATTCCTTTTTGATCCTGAGCAGATATTGTCCGTAATCATATAACACTTTGAGAGCGAATACGGCTTTCTCTGGTGTATTGAATACGGGAACACTTGTCCCATCTAGCACATCGCGTATTTTCTTATAGTCCTCCCCTCCGGGAACGCAATCGACTATAGGTTTTTCAGGATATTTCTCTGCTAGCTCTGCTATGACTTTGACATCCTCGGGCATGGTCAGACAGGATTTAAGCATATTTATCACGAGAACCCCATCAACCTCCTCTTCTCCCAACACGCTCTCGAGAATAGATCCGTACCGATCTGCTCTAGCGTCAGCAATAATGTCCAGTGGGTTCAGCGCTTCAACCCCAGGATAACTGCTTTCTATTTTCCTGGCTGTCTCTGTTGAAAGTTTTGCTAGTCTTAACCCATACTGTTGAGTTGCATCCGCCGTAAGAACTGCTGGGCCACCTACGTTAGAGATGATTACGATCTTGTTTCCTTTCATTGGAGGTTGCTTCTCGAGGGCTTCGCCTGCTATGAAAAGTTCCTCCATTGAATCGACAATGATCACTCCATTCTGCTTTGAGCCAACTCTGAATATTGTATCACTCCCAGCGCTTATCGCTGCTGTGTGGCTTAGGGCTCTCGCTTTTGCCTCTTCGGATACGCCACCCTTAAGAACCACGACTGGTTTGGTTCGTGTAACCTCTCTCACAGTGGTAAGGAATTCCCGCCCGTTCTTGACGCTTTCAAGATACATTAGAATAACTTCAGTTTCCTTGTTCTTACTTAGGTAGTCTAGCAGATCAACTTCATCTATGTCTGTCTTGTCACCCAGCCAGATGAACTTGCTTATCCCTACCCCGTAGAATATCGCCCAGTCTACGAGTGCTGCGCCTACTCCGCCACTTTGGCTGATTATAGAGAGTCCTCCTCCTCTGGGCATCATATCTCTCTCAAAAGTCGTGTCTAGGCCGTTCTCCGTATTAATTACTCCCATGATTGCGTTGGGACCAAGTACTCGGATCCCATTCTTTGAAGCTATTTCAAGGAGCCTGCTTCTCTCTATGTCATTGAACCCCCCGGGAACGACGATTACATTTTTCACACCGTTCGCCCCACACGTCTCAAGAGCTTGATTCGTCAGAGCAGAAGAAAGGACGATGACTGCCAAGTCAGCTCTTACGGGATTCTTCTTCAAGTTACTAATGTCATCGACGATGTCATACTTTACGACTTTGCCATTGAAGAATTTAGTCAAGTTGTAATATATGGAATCAAATATGCGGGGATTCATCATCCCGACTCTTTCTTTCAGCTTTGACGAACCTATTAATGCGACAACACCGGGCTCAAACAGTTTTCTCACCGAAGATTCTCCTCTGAGTGCCGTGT
>JAHPYV010000170.1 GCA_019058495.1 Promethearchaeati archaeon | reverse complement strand
GTATGTGAACAAGCGTTTCTCTCCTAGTCAGGTCGAAAACGAGCAACGCTGAGGACGCTCCTGAGAAGAAGTAGTCATTAATGGAGTCATACTTGCTCTGCCCAGCGATATCAAATATGAGAAGAAATATAGCTTCGTCCTTGAATTCATAGATTCGAGTAATCACATCGGCACCTACAGTCGCGATGTACTCGGGCCTGAAAAACATACCAGCTTGGGCGCGAATAAGTGAGGTTTTACCGACTCCAGGATCTCCAATGACTATCAGTTTGTAGGTTCGCCTTTCGCTTTTGTCTTTGGTTGTGATCGGCCAGCACTCTCCCTCCAAGTCTTTTCTGACATATGCTTCTCTGATGATTAATAGGCACTGATCCTATTCTGTGGCAATACAGACCTCCCACTCAGATACAATATTAGATTACTTCCTCTTATCGTTTAACTTCCCATTTCGCTAAGATATAGAGTAATAGATGATCATTGTAATATATAATTCTCTTAATCATATAGTATTCAAGGTAGAATGAGTTTCAGTAGGCAAATCGGGCATGATCATCGTGGAGGTCTAGAAAGAAATTGGCGAAGGTTTACCTCACAAGGAGAATCCCTGATAAAGCATTAACCCTGCTTCAGAAAGAGAATATTGAATTCGAGTTCAACCCCAAGGATGAGCCGCCAAGCGAAGCTTCCCTGAAGCGCGAAATCACAAACGTTGATGGATTGATATGCTTGCTTACAGAGAAGATTACTCCTGGAATCATCGAGGCCGGAAAGAAACTGAGAGTTATTGCCAACATTGCTGTCGGTTTCGATAACATAGATGTTAGGAAGGCTACCGAGAAAGGAATCTATGTGACAAATACACCCGGTGTATTGACGGAAACGACTGCCGACTTGGCTTGGTCTCTGCTTATGGCTACAGCGCGAAGGATTTCTGAAGCAGAAAGGTATGTCCGAGCAGGCAAATGGAAAATCCAATGGAACTTGATGTTCATGACGGGCCAAGATATTTACGGAAAGACCTTGGGTATATTGGGCTTAGGCAGGATAGGTCAAGCGGTTGCGAGGAGATCGAAAGGGTTCAACATGAGAATTCTCTACTATGATGAGAACCGAACACCCGAACTTGAATCTGAGTTGGAAGCCGAGTACGCCGACATGGAGACAGTTCTAAGGGAGTCTGATTTCATAACTGTCCATGTCCCACTAACGGAAAAGACTCGTAACTTCATCGGGGAGAAGCAGCTGAATTTGATGAAGAAGACTGCCATCTTAGTTAATACATCAAGAGGACCTGTCGTCGATGAGGATGCGCTCTATGAAGCTCTAAAGGAAGGGAAGATAGCTGGAGCTGGATTGGATGTCTTCAAGATAGAGCCAATACAGATGTCAAATCCGCTTCTAACACTTGACAACATCGTATTGCTTCCTCATATAGGATCAGCAAGTGCAGAAACTAGAACAAAGATGGCAGTTATTGCTGTCGAGAACGCCATAGCGACTCTGAAGGGGAAAGTTCCCCCGAATTTGGCTAATCCAGAAGTACTTAAAGTACGACCTCCAACATTACGATAAGCGTTTAGCAATAGTCAGGGAGGAGGATGAGAGTGTCTGTGGCCTACTCCATTGGCAATTATACTTTCAAGGTTGAGGATTTTCTACCCAAAAAGCTGTTCGATAAGATAACTGATGTGAGAGTTGATAGAAAGAGCATCGTTTTGGCTGAAGCCAAGGAGCGCATCAGAAGAAAGAAACTCACCAAAGACGGCAAGCTGACAATACTCGCAGCTGACCACCCAGCTCGAATGGTCACACAAGTCGGGGACAACCCCATTGCGATGGGAAACAGATACGAGCTGCTAGGAAGAATACTGCGAGTCATAATAGATGAGGAATTCGACGGAGTAATGAGCACGCCCGACGTGATAGAGGAGCTATTCATAGTCAATTACTTGGTCAAAGAAGTTGAAGGAAAGAGTTTCCTAGACAACAAAGTCATTCTTGGCTGCATGAACCGAGGAGGCCTCGGTGGTACAGTATTTGAAATGGACGACAGGATGACTGGTTACACGACCAAAGGGATTAAGAAAATGAGGCTTGATGCAGCGAAGATAATGTTTCGCATCGAAACCAACGAAAGAGAAAGTGGCGTCACCATAGGTTACTGCGCTGATGTCATAAATACGCTTAATGATCTCAATATTCCCGTTTTTATTGAAGCGCTTCCAGTAGAGAAGGAAGGTGGAAAATACAAGAGCACCAAGAGCGTTGAGCCCCTAGTTCAGGTTGTGGGAGTAGGATCAGGACTTGGTTACTCTTCACTAAACACGTGGCTCAAAATACCTTACTGTGACAACTTTGACAGAGTCGCTATTGCAACCACATGTCCTATTCTTCTTCTCGGCGGCGAAGCGACAGGAGACCCTACAGACATACTGAAGCAGTTTTTCGAAGGAATGAAGGCGGGCAAGAATGTGAGAGGCGCACTCGTGGGAAGAAACGTCACGTACCCAGGTAAGGATGATCCGCTGGCCGTCGCGTCAGCTGTGAATGGAATTGTTCACAGAGGATTCACAGTAGAACAGGCTGTTAAACACATCATGGAGACACGCGGGAGAAACATCAACTTGCTTAATAGGCTTTTTTCAAACGAAAAACGTTCACCCCGTCGCAGATGAACACCGTCGAGGTTGAGTTCAAATATGGTTGGAAAACTTGAGGGAAATCTAGTCGTAGGCCAGTCAGGTGGTCCAACAGCCGTCATTAATGCTAGTCTAGCCGGCGTTATTCAAGAAGCTAAACTGAATTCTGACATTAAGGGAATCTACGGCATGCTGAACGGGATAGAAGGTCTCTTGAAGGAAGACATGATCGATCTGAGAAGGGAGGCTCCATTAACAATCAAGAAGCTACATTCAACCCCTTCAGCCGCGCTTGGTTCATGTAGACATAAATTGGGACCTGATGATTACGTAAAGACGCTGAAGATTCTGAAAGCGCATGACATTCACTACTTCTTATACATTGGCGGAAATGACTCGATGGAAACGAGCCACAAAATCTCTCAGGCAGCAGAAAAAGAAGGATACGAGATGCGTGTACTCGGAGTGCCAAAGACCATCGATAACGATCTAGAGGTGACCGATCACTGCCCGGGCTATGGAAGTGTAGCAAAGTGGGTCGCAGTCTCGACAATGGAAGCAGGGTTAGATACTATGGCCATAGGTATAGTTGACAAAGTCAAGGTAATCGAGATCATGGGGCGTGACACGGGTTGGATCACCGCAGCTTCAACCCTAGGAAAGAGGAGTGAGGATGATCCCCCTCACTTAACCTACGTCCCTGAGGTGCCCTTCGATGACGGTAATTTCATTGAAGACGTTAAGAAAGTCTATGACAGATTGGGATTTTGTGTTGTAACAGTCTGTGAAGGTTTGAAGGATGAGAGCAGAGAGTCCTTAGTTGCATCGAAGAAAGCAGTCGATACTGACTCTTTTGGTCACAAGCAACTTGGAGGAGCAGCCGACTACCTGTGCCAGATCGTGTCGAGTAAGCTAGGTCTGAAGGCAAGGTTCGATAAGCCAGGCACTATTCAACGTGTATCAATGGCGCTCGTTTCCAAGGTGGATTTGAAGGAAGCGTACATAGTAGGACAGATAGCTGTTAAGGAAGCAGCCAAAGGGGTAACTGACAAAATGGTTACTCTGGTGAGAAAACCGAGCAAAATCTATGGCTGCACAACAGGGTTGACTGAACTCGAAAAGGTCGCCAATGCCACAAAGGTCATGCCAAGAGACTTCATCAACAAAGAAGGAAACGGAATGACACAGGAATTCCGTAAATACGCCATGCCGCTAGTCGGCGACCCTCTGCCTGAGTACGTTAAGCTTAAAAAGGTTCATATCCCAAAGAAGCTGACAACCTAACTGATAACCCACAGTCTTTTTCAACAAAAAGCTGACAGGGAAGGAGGTATGCTTCAACAATGTCTTCACTTCTAAAACGACTGTTAGAGCCAAATGTGGCAGCAGCATGCGGTATCATAGGCCCATTTTATGCTTTTTTGAGCATAATGATAGCGATCATCGTTTCCCCATGGTTCAGTTGGACAGGCAACGCGCTAAGTGACCTAGGAAACCTCTCTAGATATCCATCGTCGCCGGTTTCCTCGTTAGTCTTTAATAGTGGCCTCATCCTCGCTGGCATAATAACAATATTCTCCGTACTTGGGCTACTAATGAAAGTCAAGACTAATATCGGGGCGCTCATAAGTGGGGTTGTACTGCTTGTTGGAACCATTGCCCTTATCTGCATAGGTCTTTTCCCAGAGAATTTCCCACCGTGGCACTTCATATTCTCGGTAATGCTCTTCGTTTCAATTGCTCTCGCCATGCTGCTCTTCGGAGGAGTCTTCACCTATTACAAACAGACTAAGAGACTCGGCCTTTTCTCTCTCGCAACAGGTTTGATAGCCGCTTCGCCATGGATCCCTTACATGTTCCTCAACTGGAATATCGGTGCCGCCATCCCAGAGATTATTTCGGCGGTTGCAGTTTATGCATGGATAATCATTATGAGCACTAGGCTGGCCAGTAGCAAGGACATCATTCCCGAGAAGTAACTCGCAATCAATGAAAGACCTGCCGCCATGGAACTAGCGGAAAGGGTAATAAAATCAGCAATAAGAGAGGTGCATCTTTCGAGTGTCATCTAGATCAAAACCTTTCTTGAATCCAAAGCTGACTGCCGTATGCGGCGCGCGCTAAGAACAGAGTGGGAGAACAGTGCAAGGGTGACTGCGATGACCTTCTCCTCATACGTTAGTCTCAGGTGAATTCTTTGTTGGTTCTTCTAGTAATGAAAGATTTAGGAATGCCTTGGCGGTATGATCCTGTACTTGATGAGGAGGATCGACGATAGTCAGAGGCAACTTAAAAAAGAAATCAAAGTCCATGTGGTCTTGGATGTTTCTAACTGGCATTCCAGTCTAAAGAAAAGGGGAATGAAAATATGCGTGTCTTGCTCAAAAAAGCAAAGTAAGCAGTGGCGTGTTGCTCATGGGGTTAATAATTAAGAGGAGGAGGAAAATGCTCGGAAATATCCAGCGCGCGCGGAAGATGCCGGCGGCGGAGAGAAAAAAACGATTGGGTACTAGCGCGGCGGGTGATGGACTATGGAATCGGGGCGAAGCGGTTCAAGACCGACTGGAAAGGTAAAATTGTTCGCGTGCTCTAGGTGCGGACGGTGGAGCAAGGCGGACGAGGACGAGGAAAAGGAGAGGATCGTCGCTGGGCTGTGCGTTGTGTGCTACAACGACGCGGGGTACGAGGGCCTCTTGCGCGCGTTACATCGGTCTTAGAACATAATTCCTCGGCATGCCGCTAAAACGTGGAAACATTGCTTGGAAGCTGGGGAAAGTGTTTTTTATTTTTAGTTTCATGCTTAGGTCTCTATCCATCGCCGATTTTCCGCATGAAACCAAGCGTCTCCGACTGTTTTCCCTTGCAAAAATGGCGACATAAGAAATGCACTGGAAAATGAGGGGTAAACAAGGAGGCATGGAGACGTTTCTACGTGACCAAGTCTTAGAAGGTAGCGCGCATGCATGTTCCTAAATTCGGTTTTTGAGTGTAATAGGGTGAGTCGCGTATCTCCTTCTTTGGGGTCGTATCATGAAGAGATACGAGACTCTGGAGACCTTGTTCGGTGAGGCCGATTTATCTTTTGCTGAAACGGTTCTCAACGAGTTCTATCACGTGAAGACTTCCCGTGGTAGCGCGCGCAGTCACGTTACCCTAATTACCAAGTGTTTCAGCTAGATATTCTAAGGTAAGCTGCATTGGCCAAAGAGAACAAGGTTTTTCCGCCGTCGATAGGCGTGAAGTGGTTCGGCAATGTTGAGAGGAGTCTCTTGGACTGGGTTACCTCAACACTCTGCCAGTTCTACCGACGAGTACGACTGCCTTGTAATGAGGTTGAACTGCTTCTGTTTAAAGATAGGCTCGTCATGGAAGCATACCTGAAGAGAGAGGGGGAGCGCTTTGCGACTGAGCACGGGTTTGAGTATGCACCTATCGCATTAGGGTTCTCATCCATGCATCATGCATGGTCTGGGCGCCCCACAATCGTGGTATGCAGTAAGACCATAAGAGAACGGGACAGATTTGTTGTCCTTGGCGAGCTACGGCATGAGGCTGGCCACTCAGTTCTACATGGTTCTCCCAAATTCTACTTGATAAGGCCCCTAGAAATACTGGAAAAACTGACTATCAAGAAGAACCTTGATAGGCGAGTCGCCAACATGGCTTTCTACCTACTCTCAACAGGCGTCAAGGATTTCGAGGTCACGCGATTGCTGGTAGAAAACGGATACGTCGACTGCCAGAGGGCGCTGCATGCTTGGAGCC
>JAHPYV010000009.1:23463-27078 GCA_019058495.1 Promethearchaeati archaeon | reverse complement strand
GTCCTGACCAGAACGCGATATAGCCGCGGAAATTCTTCTTCTCCGAATCCGACACCTTTGCCACCGCTGCAATGCCGATTAGTGGTTCTCATGGAAGTATAACCAATGACGCTATCGTGTGAGAAGATCTCTCTTAAATGCTTTCTCGGATGTCGAGAATGAAGAAAAAGGACTCAGAGAAAAATAGATTTCAAAAATGTGAAAGGCAGATAGCCCACTACCTCTCCAACTTTCTGTGAACCACAAAATCCTTCGAAAACTAGTTTTTTTCGCTTACGTTGAGGAGGGTCACAATGCGCTGCTCTATCCCCACTGGTTTCCGCAGTCTTTGCAGGTCCAGAGTTTCTTGTAGACGGGGATACCGCCAATATAAGTCATTACCTTTCCTTTGTCTTCTCCGCTATGAACGCGAATTGACCCACATCTTGGACAAACCACTCGAGTTCCAGAAGATTCCTTAGTATCCATTTCCTTCGGTTTTCTGGCCAAGTTTAATTAAACCCCCAGATTGATATGTTGCATATATGAACAGGATCTAACTGGTTTCTGATGAATGTAGATGCAATATCGTCCATATATACTCTACCTAGATTACTCCGCTTCACGAATATCTTTTTTGCGAAGATCACATTACTCGTTTTCGAGCATAAACTAGGGCACCTTGGATACCTCGATGATCCTTCTCAAACACATTTCTAATAGCTAGCGCACGACTATTCATCGAATAAGAGAAAAAGTCAGAGTGAAGGGATCAGACGGATCTCTTCAGCTCCTTCAGCATATTCTAGTTCTACTTCTTAGCAATCAATCTTGCGAATATGGAAAGAAAAATGCCAACCCAGCCCAGAGTCTGACCAGTTGCAAACACAGCCATTGCACTAAAGACCAGCCCCCAGCCCTGTACTAATCCCGTAGCCAAGCCCAAGACCATACCAAATATCCCAACGCCAGCTCCCAAGGTAATAAAAAGTTTACCTGTCGTGACCCTGCCACCCAAGATTAGGATTCCCCCGACGATCACAGCCACGCCACCAAATGAAGCGATAACTGTTAGCACTGCGAGAAGTATTCCAAGTACACTGGCTAATGACGGAAAAAGCGATGCAATTTGTGCGAAGGCAAAAGCGTAGATCCCTACACCGCCAGAAACCCAGC
This sequence comes from Promethearchaeati archaeon, assembly GCA_019058495.1. Classification (GTDB taxonomy): domain Archaea; phylum Asgardarchaeota; class Atabeyarchaeia; order Atabeyarchaeales; family Atabeyarchaeaceae; genus JAHPYV01. The sequence goes on along the minus strand of JAHPYV010000009.1, from coordinate 25,923 downwards.
TATCAGCAAGAGGATTCCGCCAACTATGGCTAACAAAGAAGCCGTGCGAAGTCTCCCTGTATGCGACTCTTCTCTTTTCTTTGACGTTTGAAACACTCCCGTGTTTTTTTACTTATGCTTGCAGACCATTTAACAATAGCTTGTATTTTACGCTTATCCTTGAACGGAAGCCTAAACCAGCCTACTCCTTTTTACGAATTCATTTCGATACGTAATTACTGATTCCAAGATCATTCGAATCTGGCATTTAGTGAGGGGCACTTTATGTGATGACTGTTAGTGTGTCATCTGTCATCCTCTAGCAACTCTTCGGGTCTACCTTATTGGCAGCATTCTCCATTCTCGGTAGTCTGTTACAACCTTCGCGTAGCCCTTAAGCATGCTATCTACAGCTTGGTCTCCTGTATCGACCTTGAGACATCCACCATTTAGGTCCCTAACCTTGCTTTTTGTCGCCGAAATAACAATGTGATCCTTGCCGATCTTCCTAATTACTCTGGCGCTTATCTGCTGGTTCCCTCTTCCGAATATCACGCCTTGACGACCAATTGGTGAAATGACTATCCATGAATGTCTGCTTCCACCGTGTTTCACCATTTCTCTTAGGATAGTCTTCTCATCGATGTCGAGCGCGATGATCTTTCCCTTATAATACAAGTCAACTCCTAGCATTGTTTTCTTGATCTTCAGCATATTTGCAAGGCAGTTAATCGTCGTCCCTGGGCCAAGAATGTAGAGTCCCTCAGGGTCCATGTTCTCGATAATCGTTTTCGCTATCGCTCTCTGGTTCTCCTTCTCATCGATAACATCAGGTGATACTTCTTTACTCGTCTGACTTAGCAGAGGCACATACAAACACTTCATATAGCCGTAAAGTCGAACCGAGAGCTGGTCTCTCCTGAAGGCTTCTTCATCAATATCCATGACCTCTAAATCTGTCACATCAGCCTTTCCCTCAGCATAGAGAGCAACAATTTCTGCTGCGTTTATGGGGTTCAGAGCAAAAACCCCGCTATACATCTTGACGCCAGAAGGAACGCCAAGAACGGGTGGAAGAGAAGACCTTTTGCCAGCATCTGTAGCTGAATCTTCAGACTTCGCTTTTCTGCTGACTTTCTTCGCTTCCGATTCGTTCAAAGTATCTAACACATCTCTGGCTGTTCCGTCTCCTCCCACGAAGATCACGACATCCACCTTGTGGAGCAGGAATTCTTTGACAGCCGCCTTAGTATCCCCTGCTTCTGTAGCTACAAAAGAGCTGGATGTGAGAGCACCGCTCTTGATCTTGGGTCTTTCCCCCGAGATATCGCCCTCTGGTATATCCAACATTTGGGAAATGTCTAATCCCGCAGCCCTAGTTTCGTCCTCCCCCATTGCTCCCTTACAAGTGAGTATCTTTGGAAATCGCGCATTAGTCTGAAAATTCCGCTTGAGCGCCTCAAGGAATTCGGCAGCTCTTCCAGGTGAAACGGGTTTCGCTCCGCGCCTAATCGCTTCCTGCACAACGCCGTCAGTGCCCTTAAGCCCGATGCGGCCTCCCATACCAGCAATAGGGTTAACAACAAAACCTAGACTTATCAAGGCTAGAAACGCATCCAATACTTCTGTTTAAGACCTCTAGTTCTTTTGGGCGGTATTTTCCATTCGGATTTGCCATTGTGCTTCGAACACAGGGATTATGCGGGGTGTTTACTTAATTTCAGCGTAAGAGATGCTACTCTTTTTCCGAGTTCTTTGCAGTACTTGGCGTCCTTGGGGCGTGGGGCTTCCACGGACGCGGGACCGTAGTGCTTATCGTCAGGGCGCCCCTGAACAATCATACCATGTACTAACATAGTCTGCAATATAGAGAGCAAAGTCGTCTCCGCACCGCTCGCGGTTCCGCCAGCACTCGTGAATGCAGCTCCAACTTTTCCCTCAAGTTTCCCGTGGATCTTCTCAGATGAATCAATGAAAGCTTTGAGCCTTGCCGACATTTGCCCATAGTAAGTCGGCGAACCCATAATGATTGCGTCAGCAGCTACTAGATCGTCAAGTGATGTTCTGTCGACTTTCTTTACCTCCGAATCGACTCCGCGCACCTGTTTTACGCCTTCTGCAACTGCGTACGCCATTTTCTCAGTATTTCCCGTTTGGGAATCATACACAATCAAAACTCTAGCCATACGAATCGCCTTCAGCAATCAGAACTTAATGTGAACAGGTATTTCAGTTTATAGTAGGCTAGTGTAGCCACTGTCAACAGCCAAAGTTTTCATATAGGTGCCCACACCTAGTTTCAGCTCATAGGTTGAAAGAGCAAGCATTCCAAATAACCTGGAAGTGAAATCCCAATGTCCGAGAAAATCTCTGTCATTGATGCCAAGACTCTTGAGAATTTCATGAAGGATGTTTTTATTGGAGTGGGAGTTCCTAAGGGAGACGCTGCCATCTGCGCGGAAGTATTGATCTTATCGGATC
>JAHPYV010000009.1:0-23453 GCA_019058495.1 Promethearchaeati archaeon | reverse complement strand
GAATCCCATGGCGTTCAAAGGCTGAAAATGTACTACGATCGAATCAAATCCGGCATCCAATCACCTGTGACCGAAATCAAAGTCATCAAGAAATCAAACACGACTGCTACTCTGGATGCGGGGCACGGGATGGGTCACATCGCAGCATACCGAGCTATGGAAATGGCCATCGAGAAAGCCAAGAAAAATGGCACAGGAGCAGTATCAGTTGGCAACTCAACCCACTTTGGCATCGCTGGCTACTACTCGCTGATGGCTGTCAGGGAAGGAATGATCGGAATCACCATGACAAATGCTCGACCCTCAATTCCACCCACGTTTGGCGTTGAACCAATGATGGGAACAAATCCATTGACCATTGGCATTCCAACGGATGAGGAGTTCCCATTCTTGATAGATTGCGCAACATCAATAACACAACGGGGAAAAATCGAAACCCTGGCAAGAACCAATACGCCGATACCTGAAGGATGGGTTATAGATGAAAGCGGCGAGATGATGACTGACAGCCCAAAAATCCTAGACGGGTTAACAAAGGGGACAGCAGCCCTTCTACCTGTAGGGGGTGCAGGCGAAACCCTTGGAGGACACAAAGGATACGGTTACGCGGCTGCAGTGGAGATACTTTCAGCGGCGCTGTGGGGCGGACCGTTCATGAAGGATCTGAACAATCCTAAGACTTACCTCTTAGGTCACTTCTTCATGGCTGTAAACGTAAAGAGTTTCATAGACTTGGATTCCTTCAGAAAGACAGCAGGCAATATTTGCAGAGCTCTCAGAAACTCCAAGAAAGCGCCAGGTGAGGAACGCATCTACACAGCTGGCGAGAAAGAGTACTACATGGAGATAGAAAGACGAAAGACAGGAATCCCAATCAACAAGAGCATACTGGATGATTTGTTGACAATGAAATCTGAACTAGGTCTTGGTGCATACGAGTTCCCTTCCAAGTAATTCTATGCCCTTACTTTTTCTTTTTGAGTCTGATATTGACCTAAGTTGGCTTAAGCTTTGACGAACCTCAAGACCGCGTCGTTGAATTCCTTAGGTTTCTCCAACATATCCATGTGCCCTGCGACTCGGACTATCTCAAGCTTGTATCGCTACTCAATTAGAATCCTTGTTCTGTCCTAGCAATAATACTGTCCTGAGTTCCTTTGGACAAGTCGATCCAGAACGCGCTGTAGCCCGCCACCCTAACCTGAAGGTCTGGGTACCTTTCGGGGTGTTCCTGCGCGTCCCTCAGTACCTTGCTGTCAACCACGTTGAACTGTATGTGCGGGATTGTGCCCTTCTTGTACCACGCCATCAGGTACGCAGAGAAGAGTTTCTTGTTCTTCCCTTCGAGGAAAACTGGCATGAACCGCTGGTTGAAGAGCTCCATGTGCCTGAATGGTATCTTGCCCGCCGAGTTCAGCACAGCTGTAGGACCCTTCTTGTCCGCACCCGCCATCGGAGAGCGGCTACCATCAGTCAGGTGCGTCATGGAGTGCCTCCCGTCTGGCGTGGCGCCACAGACGACGCCGGCGGTCTGGTACCCTGCTGCTGTCCCGCCGTCGATTATTATGCTACTTCCCCAGGCGTCCTTCAACTTGCTTATCGTTTCCACAAAGCGGGTCACAAACTTGATCGCCCAAGCGTCCGCGTAGTCGTCGTCGTTGCCGTACTTCGGTGCGTTTAGGAAGTCTTGGCGCATCACCTCGTAACCCTGCCAATCAGCCTGCAAGGCTGTGATCAGCTGGTCCATTGTGTACTTCTTCTTGTCGAAGACCAAGTTCTGGATCGCGGTCAGGGAGTCCGCGACGGTCATCATGCCCAAAGGGAAGAGGGCGGGGTACGTGTCGTACTTCTTATGCAGTTTCTTGAGGTCGAGCCCCTGCTCCAGTGGTTCGTCATAGAGAAGAGAGTTGGCTGGGTCCGGAACAGTCTCCATGAGAACATTCTGAACGATGTCCCAAGCCGAAGTCAGCTCCTTCACGTAGAATAGCGCTCGGACGAGGTAGGCGTCCAACAACTCGTCAGCGGACTGCATTTCCCGAGGATCCTTTGTCTTCGGCTTGTCCGGTCTGCCCTCATTTCCGGCAGGTCCACCCTCATACAGCACCTCCTCCAGCACTTTCGGAGCGAGCATGCCTCCGATGCCAGGAGTCCCAGTTGTGACGAGGTATTTGCTAGTGATGTGAGGGGTGACGCATCCGCCCACTTGTGTGCGCCTCGCGTCTTCGAGGGAATAGCCACGCTGGATCGCCCACTTCTGCATAAGATCCTCATTGAAGAAAGACGGGTGACCTGTGCCCAAGTGCAATAGATCCATCGCCTTGTCCACAACTTTCGCAGCAATGTTCTTGTGATAGAGGACTGCTATCGGTGGCTGATTGGTGTGGAGGTTGCTCATTGCTTCCATGAGGAGGAGGCTCAGATCGTTGGAGGCGTCACTCCCGTCCTCCTTGCTACCGCAGATGCTGAGCGTGTAGAATATCTCACCTCCAGCCTTACCAGTGAAGGTCAACGGGTACTCGAGGGCGATGCCTACCTCCTGTATCTTGATGAAGAGACACTCGATCAACTCTAGCGCTTCTCCGCGCGTGATCCTCCCAGCTTTCACATCCGCCTCGTAGTAGGGCAGGAGTATCCGGTCGATCCTGTGGCCGCCACCGTACCCGTAGACTCCGAGAAACTTCGGGGCGACCTCCACCATCCAGTAGAACTGCACAGCTTCGCGCAACGTCCTCGCCGGCATGGCTGGCACTTGGTCGAGCGTCTCGGCGATTTCCTCCAGCTCGCGTTTGCGGGAAAGGTTCAGTTCTCGCTTCGCCATGTCTCTGGCGAGTTCAGCATAGCGCTCGCTGAAGCGAATGATGGCTCTCCCGCACATGATCATAGCTTCCCAGTTGTTCTTCTTCTCCTCGTAATCGGAGCGCGGGATCTGAGAGGCTTTCCTCTTGAGCTCCATCAGCTTGTTTTCTGCCTTGCTGACGCGGGCGCAGATCCCCTCCTTAAGGAGAGCAGAGTAGTCGTATGTCGGATTCACTATCCCCATCTCCCACAGCTTTGCCTCCACAGACGAGGCTAGTCCCGCGTGCACATCGGGGAATTGGTCGAGGGGAAGAGCTTGCTTCGCCCTGTCAGCCAAGGAGCGCCCGTTCCAGTACCCACAGATGTCCTCGACAATCTCCTTCCTCTCGGCGTCGGTGACCATGGTTGAGAAGCCTCCGTCGGTGACGGCACCAGGCATAAAGTGGGCGCAGATCTCTGGATACCAGCGCAACTCGTCGGGTGCACCGTTCGGGTCCCCGACGATCAGCTCGGCGTCCTTGATGAAGATCGGCATGTTCTCACAGAGATGAACAAATGCCTTGGCGACGCGCGTCGTCCACGGTTGTCCCTCCGTCTGCCTGTACGAATCAGTGACAAGTCTCGCTCGGTCCACATCGACTTTTATATGCTGCCCGCCTCGGAACTCGCACTTGGCGACGCCCATGAGGATGTTCTCGTAATTCTTCACGACAGCTGCCTTCCACTTCAAATCCGCTCTCAGACTAGCTGTTCGTGGTGTGGAGCCATAGCTCGATTCAGACTGAACCAGTTTTCTTTTTCTTTCCTCAAATGATATGCTTTTGGGTTCTGGAATGGTATGAGTCAATGTCTGACCATCTCCCATTTGAATCTATTTTGGTGAGAATCAAAGTCAATATTGAAGAATTCATAGGCTCAACGCATATATTACTGGTACTCGTATTTGTGTCTAACGATAGGCACTTCCCTCTGGCACTAATCTTGAGTAAACCACGCCGAATCAGAAAAGCCAAAACTGAAATTAAAGGTGCGTTATCAACGTGTTCGAGAGTTTTGCCCTTCAAAATCTCTTGTGTATTGTCGTTCATAAGGCTGACTTCTGAACACCTGAAGCAAAACGTACAGGAGCAGTTATGATGTTGCTGAAGTATGTTAAGTATTTCGAAACTCACATATAAACGATTTAAATACGCGTTTTGCTATTAGGTAGTTCACAAATATCTGTCTGAGCATAATGGAGGCATGATACGGATTTGTCCGACATTTCAGATCTGACAGCATCTCTCAACAAGATGAAAACGGCAATGAAGGACGCACTATCCGACGTCAACAAAGAAGCTAATAACGTATCCTCTGCGATTAATACAATCTCAGATCTCGTTAAACACTTCGAGTCTAGGGTAAAAGACAGAGGCAAGATTGAGGACGAAAAAATAAAGAAGAAGACCCAAATTGAAAGAGAGATATTTGAACTGGAGAAGAAGAAATCGCTAATGGAATCTGTAGTCACAGAGAAGAGTTCCAGCACAGAGCAAATAAACTCAAAATATGAAGATCTTAAGCGCACACTGGATAGCACCAAGGATGATTGCACGGCAGCCTCCAAAGAAGTGAACGAACTAGAACGATCGATAAGCGATAAGAAACGACAAGCAGACAAGCTGAGATCTGAACTACAGTCCATCAAAAAGAAGCATGACTCAGATATTCAGTCACTGAGAAAATCCTATGATGAAGCAAGCTCCAGACTGGCATCGAAAGATGCCCAACATAAGGCGCTACGCTTACTCATGAAGGAGAAAGCAGTATCCTTCCCAGAACTGAGAATAATTGAAACCCTACGCGAGCAACCTACCACGAATATGGAGAACCTTGAGACTAGAACTCAGCTAAAACCCAAGGACTTGGAGTCTGCAGTTAAGGAACTGGCAAAGAAATCAGTGCTGCAATATGATTCAAAAACGCGGGAACTTAGAGTTCTCCGCCCCCTAGATGAATGATAGATCGGAGACTGGAGGTTAAACCAAAATGTCCGAGATTAGCAAATTGAAGGACCTAATCAATAAGAATGAGTCAAGAATAACTGATTTACGCAAGTCTATCCAGAATGCTTTGGATACATTCTCGAGCGAAACCACCAAGGTATTAGAAGCAGCGGGGAGCGTCACTGCCGAGCTGGACGAGTGGGATAACAAGATGTCCGAATACGACAGCACGATCTCATCACTTGAAGAGAAACGGAAGGACCTGAGATCAGAGGTCAGTAAATTAGAACAGAAGCATAAGGAAATCGACAAGAAAACTTCGTCAGCGACTTCCGAGTCAACCTCTGCCCAAAAGGACATCATAAAGGCGCAGGACAGCCTAAGACAATATAAGGATAGAATTGAGAAATTAAAGGCAGAACTCGAGGAACTTGACAAGGAAACATCTGACCTCAATAGCAGTGTTGACTCTCTGAAGGAATCAAATGAAAAAGAGTTCGGAGATCTAGGAAAAGGTCATGACGAAAGTAAGCAGAAACTGGCAGAGTTGATCGAGAGAAGCCCGATCAAAGAGTTTCTCCTCACGCACGCTGAGTCTGAGCCGCCAGAGGTCACAATAGTGGCCGAGCTAATTAAGGAGCACGGCGAAATCTCAATTGATGACCTCAGGAACAAGACCAAGATCAGTTCCAATGCAGCGGCCAATGCTATCGAATCACTTGAGCAAAAAGGCGTAGTATCAAGAGCAGACAAAGACCACGTTAGACTTCTTAAGAAACCAGAGACCTAGAACAGGATCATCTCCTTAGAATCTGCTTCCCTCTGGATGTGTCCTATGAATGTTTTGGCAGGTTAGGTCCTGCCTGCCTTGCTTTCTTATATTTCTGATTTCTTTTGACTACTAATTCTTTAGGCCTGCACCGAGAGATCTCGGATTCGGATTAGTCTACTTCGGGACGACATGGAAGCCTCGTTTTTCGAGTTGTTCAAGCAGTTCCTTCGAGTCTGGGTACCATTGACCCCATTTTCTACAGATATGTTCTGTCCAACTGTAATTGTCGTACGTAAATGTTTCTTTTCGATCTCCTTCCAACTTGATCTTGGCATTCAGTTTTCTGTAGTAGCCTTGAGATAGGTATCCCTCGTCCATGGTTCGCATTGCCTTCGTGATTTTCTTTTCATCTAGCTCAGGGTACTCATCCTCAAATAATATGAATTCCTTTGGGTATCTTGGTCTCGGTGGAGGATCTTCTGCTGGATACCCCATGGCGAGCTGAACAAATGGAAAGACTCTTTTTGGCAACTTGTATTCTTCAGCGATCTTGTCTGCCCTGAACATTGCACTTCCGAGGAAGCAACTTCCAAGTCCAAGGCTTCTCCCTACAACAACCATGTTTTCAGCCATCAACGCCGCGTCTTCTATTCCAAAGAATAGTAACGTTAGATCATTGGCAACCAGCTTCCAGTTTCTTTTTGCCATTATCAGTTCAAATTTATGTGAATCCACGCAGATGGTAAATAGCAGTGGTGCGTGCCAGGGGTTGCGTTTCACTTTCCGTGAAAGCAACACACTGTAGTACTGAGAAGCAAAGGGTGCTTGTTGACCCGCTCTGACAATCGTTTCTACTACTTCTTCTGTTGGTATTTCGTCAGAATATTTCCGGATTGATTTGTGAGCTAATACAGTTTGGATAACTTGATTTTCTTTCATGGTATCTCCTCAGGAACTATATTTAAGGCATCCAAGATTATATTATTCACTGGCTGCTAACATTGCTGACTATGGTTTCGGCGCGACTGGTTCAGAATGTATTGTCACGTCCGCAACATCTTTTAGGTCTCTCTCTATGTCTTCTTCCAACAACGTACTAATGGCATGAACCTCGTCGATCGGTAGACGTTCATCGAAATTGCAGTGCATGCTGACATGTAATTCGTCGCCGATCTTAGTCACGTAGATATCGTGGCAGCTCTCGATACCTTTCTTCGACATAGCTATTGCACTGATTTTGTTTACAAGCGTTTTGCTGTCAACCCTCATAGCTCCTTGCCTTCGTTCATCTGGCTCTAGATGCGTCGTTACCACTATGATCTCGGGAAATGACTCGCGCAGATTTGACTCCACCTTGGATGCGATCTCGTGAGCCTTGCCAAAGGAAGTCGAGTACGGAAATTCCAAGTCAAAATTCACTCGCAACTTATTGTCTTGTGATTCTATCTCGACTCCGTGCACACCCGAAGCACCCTCAGCGAGCGCTAGTTCTCTGACTCTGTCTATGATGTCTTCGCCGTATGATGATGGATTAACATGCACAATTACATCGCTACGTTTGAACTCCTTTTTGATCACTTTCTCAACTCTGGAAGCAATCCTGTGGGATGCAACAAATGGTGTCTTAGGATCAACGCTTATCACAACATCCACAAATAGCTCGGAACCGCTTCTCCTGAGGCGTATGCGGTCACATGATTCAACGCCTTCAACTGTCTTCACGATGCGTCTAACCTGGTCACGCAGCTCAGAAGGCGCTCTGTCCAGAAGTTCATTGGTCCTAGTGACCACTAGGTGTATGCTCGTGTAGCCGAAGTACGCCGCTATAGCCAATGCGAGGTACGCATCCAGGGTCAGATATCCCATGCTCACAAAAACCAGTCCACCGAGTACTGCGGATGAACTCGCAATATCACTTGCAAAATGCAAGGATTCCCCTTGGATCGTTGGGCTACCCGTCCTCTTGCCAATTCTCCGGAACACTAATGTTCTCTCAGTATCCACGCCTATCGAAATCATTATTACGATAAAGGTTAGGAGGGTTATGTCCAACTCGGCTTTTCCATAGATCAGCCTATTGATGCCTTCCAATATGATCCAAAAGCAAGTGACTAGGAGGAAAAGCGCTGCGAAGAATCCTCCTATCGTGTCTGCCTTGCCATGTCCATACTGGTGCTCTCTGTCCGCAGGCCTCCCTGAGACTCTTATGGCGAAGAACCCGAGAGCAGCCGAGACGAGATCAAGGGCCGAATGTGCGGCCTCAGCTAATACAGCAAGACTGTTGCTTAGTACACCTGCAATTAGCTTTATGCCAGTTAGGAAAGAAGCTGCGACCACTCCGACAACTGTAGCGCGCTGCTTCTCTTTCTGACTCATATTTTCACCTAACCGAAAATGTCATATGTCTCAATATGCCCGATAGTCGTTTGCATTCTCTCTTTCATTTCTGCAATGCCACTTTCGCGTTTGATTTACGATTCTTATAAGGATACCTCCGCCAGTTGGAGATATTTGATTGTGAAGGCTGCAAGATTGGGCTGCGCATCATTCACTCTGCCGTTGCGAAACTTTCAATGAAGGGGAACTGTCAGGCTCACTTTGAGGGGAAATCTTATAGATAGAATTCTGCTCATCATATCTTCAGACAGGGGGTATACTTATGCCTAAAGCAACATTCGAGATCTTCAAGGATAAACAAGCGAAGTTTAGGTACAGGCTGAAAGCTCCTAACAATGAGGTAATTGCAACAGGCGAAGCCTACGAAAGCAAACAGAGTTGCCTCAAGGGAATAGAGTCCGTCAAGAAAAACGCTGTAGATGCAGAAGTAAAGGACATGTCATAAGAGTGATCAGGAGGCAACGTGGTGGCGTTGCTTTTGAAGTGGAACCACCCCTACTTCGCCCCCATTTTTATTTCAAAGCTTCTTGCAGACTCCCATAATATCATTAAACTGCTTGCATATTGCTTCCGCTTGTTGACCTGCTTCCTCACTCGTGAACCTTTTGCATGTCTGCGCGAACTCTTCAATGCATTCAGAAGCTTTTAGAAGCGTGTTAATGGCTTCTTCGGTATTGAAGTCATCGTTCATGGCCTCAATGAACATGTTCTTAGCTTGAACAAGCTTGCTGACCAGTTTTCTCTCTGCCTCCTTACACCCCTTACCAGACTTGGCTGCCGACGCTCTAACTGCTTTTCTCATCGAAGCTTGTATTCTTCTCAGGTTTGCTTCTGCCTCAGCCATTTCCTTGTCGCTATACTCAAGTGGCTCTCGATACTGTCCTTTAAGCAGGAAAAACCTCACGACCTCATAGTCATATTTCCTCAGCACTTCTCTGAGAGTTATGAAGTTGCCAAGCGACTTTGACATCTTCCGCTTGTTTGCGGTTATGAACCCATTATGGATATAGTATTTTGCAAAAGGTTTGCCGAAGCATGCCTGGCTTACGATACTAGAGTTCTCATGGTGAGGGAAGATTAGATCCATTCCTCCGCCTTGAATGTCTATTGTGGGACCCAAGTGCTTAGCGGCCATAGCTGAGCATTCAATGTGCCATCCTGGTCTTCCGATTCCCCATGGGCTATTCCATGACGGTTCACCAGGCTTGCTTTTCCTCCACAACGCAAAGTCGTATGAGTTGTGCTTCACATCGACGGGTGTGCTGGTTCCCTCTTCATTTCCACCTGCTATGATCTCTTCGACGGGTTGATTTATCAGAAGTCCATAGCCGCCAGTCTTCTTGACATCGAAGAAAACTTCACCGTCGACGACATATGCATAACCAATCTCTACTAGGCGCTTGGCCATCTCGACGATTTCGTCTATATTCTGTGTCACGCGAGGATAGACATCCGCCCTCTTCACCCCGAGCCGATCCATCTCTTTCAAGAATACATCGATCATCTCGTTCGCGAGTTGCAGTGGTTGTTTGCCTAGTTCGCGGGCTCTCTTAGTTATGCTGTCCTCCACATCTGTGAAATTTGTGACAAAAGTCACTTTGTAGCCAAGAAACTCCAAGTACCTTCTTACAACATCGAAGAAAACATAGGATCTGCCGTGCCCAATATGGGGAAAATCATATACAGTGGGACCGCACACATACATCTTGACCTTCTTGTCCTCTAAAGGCTCAAATCTTTCTTTGCGCCTAGTTCTTGTGTTGTACACCACTAAGCCCATACTAAGTAAAGTCCCTACTTCCCCAAAGGGAGTTCATGATTGCCGCTGTGCGTTGCCCTGCCTGCATTACACCCAGGGCTATTAAACTGTTAATGATACCAATCTTTAATAGGGTTTCCATCGACTGCAAATCTGCAGGGATTTATTGCCTATGTGACTTGTCTTTGCACTCTTTCGTCAACTATAATCGATTTTAGACCAAAAAAAGAAGATCGTAAAGCGAATTGAGCCACTTCGCAATGAGGAGAGGAATCTTATTGAGTGAGATTTCCACCTTTGCGTACGTTCTAAGGCTTGTTAGACCAAGAGCATTCGGGAGATTGTCCCCCAAGGAAGAGGCGATAATTGACGAGCACTTTGACTACCTCAAGAAGAGATTGGCTGAAAAGAAGCTGATTCTTGCGGGCCCGTGTCTCGACGGAGAGTTTGGTCTAGTGATATTTCGCGCCGCTTCCAAAGAAGAGGCAGAGAATTTCATGAAAAACGATCCTGCAGTGAAGAATCAGACAATGAATGCAGAGTTACATCATTTCCGGGTTTCCCTCATTGAAAAATAGCAATGGTACCGCCATTAGTCAGTAAGGTTCTTAGATGTGTTTTCACTGTACTACGTTTTACTTGTGTCTTGGAGGAAGGTCTAGATGGAAAAACGCAACTATCCTAAGGCTCGCTTCTCATCTCGCCTGCCATCAGGGGAGTTTCTTAACCTATCGATTTGGCAGGGTAAGAGCGACCCGAATGCAGAAGTACTGCGTGTAGAGCTCAGAAGGCTTGAAAAGGACACATGGCAGTCGGTAGCAAGGATCGCAGTATATAGAACAGCAGACGGGAAATACTCACAGCTCCCAGACAGAGCAAAAGCAAATGTTGCATCTGCGCCGGTCTCAAACCATGAACCTGGAGAATAAAGAGCCTGAAGAGGGAAATTTCCTGAGAAACCGGTCAAAACGTGTTGAAACGAAGTGAGAACATGGGGAAGACCCGGGTCGACGAGTCCGCTGCCATATTTGATTTTGACGGAACACTTGTAGATTCTTATACGCCAAGAAAGAACACTCACAAGAAAGTTGCGGCGTTCTTGCTCAAACCTTTGGGAATCAAAAGCTCCGACGCTAATAGGAGAACAATGCTTCAGATCATATCAAAAATCGATATCGAAATGCATCAAAACAAGATCTATGATCGCAATCTGTGGTGGAAGGAAGCTGCAACACATTACTTCGGCAAGACGACCGAGATTTCTGAGTCCACACTCATACGAGCTTCGACTCTCTACTGGGAATTGATCAAGAAGAAGTCTACTGTATACCCCGGGGTTAAAAGCATTCTTCGCATCCTAAAGCGCAGAGGCATCAAACTTGGCTTAGTAAGCGACACCGATGGCCTGAAAGGAATGAAGACCGAGCGAATCGAAGCATCAGGACTGCGCCGGTTCTTCGATGCTACGGTGGTTTCCGGCGAAGAAACCATCGAGGTGAAGCCTCACTCAGAACCTTTCGCCCTGATGTCTGAAAGGCTCGGAATCCCCGCTGAGAGATGTGTTTCTGTCGGGGATAATCCTGAGACGGATGTCGACGGCGGACTGAAACTGGGTATGAAAGTAGTCATCATCCGAAGCAAAGAGACCAGAAACGTGAAAGATCCCCAACCGTACTATCTAGTAGACAGGAAGAGACTCATGAATCTTATTATTCGGTTACTAGAAGAAGTGAAGTAGCAATATACCATGCAATTTGCAGAGTCGATACTTAGTGTTTATATGTTCGTAGCAACCTTAAACGAAATCTGATAGAATGGATCTAACGGAGGCTAGGTCTATGGTTTTCGAGGCTATTACGACTCCTGAGCAGAAGAAGCTGAGAGATGAAGTCAGGGAATTCGTACGGAATGAAGTTCCAAGAAGCTTACTAATCGACATGGACGCGGACAAGGTAAGGTACCCCAAGGAGTACGTGCAAAAACTGGCAAAGAGAAACCTCCTCGGACTCCGATTTCCTCCCAAGTACGGCGGCAGGGGATTGAAGTGGGTCGACGACATAATTGCCTTAGAAGAGATAGGAGTTCTTGGAACATCACTTGGTTGCCTATTCTCTCTCCCGATCATAGTTGGGGAGGCCCTAAACGTATTCGGCACAAACGACCAGAAAATGAAGTACCTCAAGCCTACGCTTGAAGGGAAGCTTATGTGCGCCGAGGCGCTGACCGAGCCAAGAGGAGGCTCAGACTTCTTCGGAGCCACAACCAACGCAAAGAAAGAAGGGAAGAGCTACATCCTCAAGGGTCAAAAAAGGTTTGTCGTGGGCGCTGAAGGCGCAGACTATTTCCTAGTATATGCTAGAACAAAAAGTGAAGGGCCAGGCAATTTGTCCTTGAGTGCCTTCCTGGTCGACAGAGGTTCCGGAGTCAAAGCCGAGTACGTCTACGGTCTCATGGGTACGCGTGGCGGAGGAGCGGGCAGGCTAGTCTTCGATAACGCAGTTGTTCCTGAGGAGAACCTGCTCTGGAAAGAAAACTCCGCTAGTGATGTCTTCTGGCAAATGATGATACCTGAAAGGCTCACAAGCGCGGCAGGAGCACTTGGCACAGGAAGAGCAGCAATCGAGATCGCAGCGAGGTACAGCGAGAAACGGAAAGCGTTTGGAAAGCCAATCAACAAGTTTGAAGCTGTCAGCTTCATGGTTGCCAACTCGATAACGCAACTGGACGCAGCTAGAGGCATTGTCTACGCAGCAGCACGGATAGTTGACGAGAGGAAAGACTCAGGTCTACAGCGTCGCATGGTGTCTGAAGCGAAGAAGTTCGCCACCGAAGCTGGATGGCAGATCCTGAACAACTCAATGCAAATCCTTGGCGGGATCGGATACACAAACGTCTATCCGATTGAGAGACTTCTCAGAGACGCACGGCTCGCCATGATATGGACCGGAACAAGTGAAATAATGAACTTGATAATCCAGCACGAGTATTACAGAGAGCTAGCAGAGAGAAAAGACAAAGTAAGAGACGTGGAGCATGATGCAGCAGAAGCAGACAAGGAAGACGAAAAGGTCTATGAGTAGCAGATGATCTGAGCAACGCTGGCTCAGAGCACAGAAGGAAGATAGAAAATGAAACCAGCCTTACTCGTAGTAGACATACAGAAGCGATTCTTTAAGCCAGCTTCGGTAGGCTCTTCAAGCAAAGACCAAGCTTGCTCAGACTCCCTAGCCTCGGCCATTGAGTGCATAAATGCGGCGATAGGCCTTTTCAGAAAAAGGAACCTCCCAATCGTCGTTATACAGCACAAGAGTGAAGAGGAAGATCTGGTGCCAGGAAAAACAGGTTTTGATGTCCCGGAAAGTGTGAAGCTTGAGCCTCAAGACATGCGCATCGTGAAGACCTATGGCAACGCTTTCACAAAGACAGGGCTCGCAGAAAAACTAAGGAAGCTTGGGGTTGACACTCTGATCGTGACGGGGTTCTGCGCAGAGTTCTGTGTCTTGTCCACGTACAGAGGCGCGCAAGACTTGGACTTCAGACCCATAGTATTGAAGGGCTCCCTTGCGTCAGAAAACCCAGAGCGCATCAAATTTGTGGAAGAGATCACAGAGGCAATATCTTATGGCGCTTTGGAGACATTTCTCTGATCACGTTTTTCTATGCTCTATGTTCTCTTGCAAAAGGCGTGCTTCTGTTACCGAATATTGGTTGACTCTACGACAGAATGCCAAGTATGATTACATAGAGGAATTGGATCTTCAACATCGCATGAAAGAAGAGGCGACCAATTATGGATTTCTACGAAGCTGTTGAAAAGAGAAAAACTGTGAGGGAATTTCAGCTCAAACCCGTCGAAAAAGAAAAACTCATGAGGGTTATCGCGGCTGGATTGAAAGCACCCACCCACAACAATCTTAGAGAATGGGAATTCGTCCTAGTGAAGGATTTGGAACAAAGAAAGAGAGTCGTAGAAGTCGGTGTAGCGGCCAAAGACTACTCTGAAAAAGAGGTGGAAAAAGCGACTAGGAATATGAGTGAATGGGAAAAGCCAGCGTACCTCGCTGCATTGCCTGTCCAGAAAAGAATGCTGATGAGTTCTCCCGAATTGCTAATCGTCTGCTTCAGGATGAGACAACCATTAAAAGAATGCAAGACACTTTACGAACTCAACAACTTCGCTTCAATATGGACTTGCATAGAGAATATCTTGCTGGCCATGGCAGCAGAAGGATTGTACGGGGTTACTTATATACCGCGCGACACAGCGTCGCTCAGAAAAGTGCTAGAAATCCCTGGCGATTATGAGGTTGCAGCGCTCATACCGATAGGGTACCCAAAAGATTACTCTGTTAAGCAGAAGCCAGCATCATTGAATAAGAAGATACACTATGACAAGTGGTAGCTCTGTCTGGCCTTCACCTCTCGAATTGAAATCAAGGCCCTTTCTTCCGAACGAGTTGTGCGTTAGTTATCTCTAAGTATCCGCTCCCAGTCTTGTTGTCCCAGATCTGGAAGGTTTCCAATAGTTGTATTCTGAATTTGAAAATTGGCCCGTCGCAGACTAGTGTTTCGTATTCGCCTCCCTCGCCACCCAAGTTAACTTCGTACTTCTCGTGCAATTCCTTGAGTTCCTCGAGCGCTCTAGAATCAAGTTTCCTTCCCAACCATTTCTCGTTGAGACCTAGGGCCGCCACGCCCACGAATATCACTTCGAAGTCCAGGTCGATTGTTTCTCTAAGGTGTTTCTCCAGATCATAGTGCCAGAATGGTGCGAATGCCTTCAATCCGAGTTCTTCGCAAACGCGATCCACTCTTCGCTTCTGGTAAAGACTTTCAAGCGCCCCACTGATTACACATTCCACATCCACAGGTTTCAGAGTGTTCTTCAAGTCTTCAACTTCGTTATTCCCCCTGCCTGACGATTTGCCTTTGATCAAGGGTATTTCCACAGCTTTGGACTGCAGTTCGACCACATTTAGTGCAGGCGTGTGATACATCATCGAATCCATTTTCTCTGGGAACATCGTAACCAGATACTTGACTTCGAAATCGTGGCGGAGAGCCCAATGCAAGGCCCGATTGGAATCCTTCCCACCTGAATATAGAATAGCGGCCCTCACTTTCAGATCGCTTCCACGATTTCATTCAACCATCTACGATCGTCTTCCAATGGTATCTCAGAGAACTGAACACAAGACGTTTTCTACATTCAAGGCGAATCTTCATGGAATCGCCTGAAAACGCGACAGATCGCCAATGACATCCACCTATTGATTTCCTTGTCCTTTCCTTTGAGGATAGTCAGATTCCATGAACCAGTCTTTTGTTGTCTTGCAACTAGCCACTCAATCGCCTTCTTAAGGTGTAGATCATTCGCTGCAAATCTCAGAAGTGACAAGGAGTCCAGAGATGATAAGAGATCGGTGAACCAGAATGGAAATGTGAATTTCGTCCAAAACTCTACTGTGGCTCTGTCAGGATAAAGATCTCGGTTGAAGAAGCGTGACGCCAATAGCTTTCCTGCAGTCTTTGCTTCTCCGGATTCTCTGTGGATCTTGTGGGCTGCAAATGCACGCAGGACCACACCGGTCACCAAGTGAGAGAATGGTTTCGACGTGTCTGGTTGAATAGTCTTGTTGTTCATTGCTATGACATCCAATTTGGCGTTCTTGGTTCGAAGGGGAATCGCCCATCCTCCATCGTGTTGTCTAATTGAAAGAAGCCAACGGAAACCCCTCTCTATTCTTGGATCTTCCTCATAGCCCGCTTTGACTAAGATCTCCATGATTCCTGCAGAGTAGTTTGGAGTATATTGATTTCCATATATTCCTCTAAAGTCTCCTTCCTCTGTTTGAAAGCCGAACAGAAAACTAGCAGCCTTCTCTATCGATGGGTGACTGTTCTTGAGTCCGTACTTCTCGACGAGCTCTCCAAGGATTCGATACGTTTCTAATTGATTGTAGTTTTGTCTGGAACGAACATCAGGTTTGCCGCCAAGATACTTCCACGAACCGTCCTTCTGTTGTTTGCCAATCACTCTAGTGACGAAAGGTAGTCTCCATAGTCCTTCTGCAGAAGCGCCTTTGTCTTCTAACAGATCCCGTTTTGTAAAAACCACTATCGCCTTATTCTCTGACGACAGGAGTTGAGGCAAAGGATCGAAGTTGAGTTGTCTCAGCCATTCTTCCACGCGACATCACCAGGACACTTGGTAGGTCTTAGCATTTTCCCATACAATGTGCACAATTACTAATATCACTAGAGCTTTTAGGGAGTGAAGTATCTGAGAGGACTATTCAGGAGCCAGATTCGACAATTGGCATAAGTGAAATTGTGAAGTTCGCTAGTCACACGCATTACTTTGAGTATATTTTGCAAAGACTTTTTAGCTCTTTTCTGAATAGTTCGTATGTATTAAGATGGCTCGGGAAAGCTATTCTCCATTCTATTAGAGTCTGAACATGGCATGGGACGTGATCCCCGAAATGAGTGAATCCCCCGTTTCACAGGAAGCTCCCACATCTCCGACTAGTCATGATGCCAACGAGTACCCTATGAAAGAACTTGCCCAAAGAATGCGATTGCCCAGTGTAAAAGCTTCTTTTGACTTGGTGAAGGCACTTGTTGCGATGCCTTCTGACGGGAAAATCGTTGAGAAAATGACGAACCTTCGCGTCATAATCTTCCCATCAATCTTCGTGTTAGGAATATGGGCGACGCTCTACGAGATCCTAGGAAAGAAGCTTGCTCCAAAAGTGATAACATCTTTCCATAGGGACACGGGGAGAACAATGGTTCATGTCGGGAAGCACAACTTCAAGTTGGAGGATAAGTATGCGTTTGAGTTCTACTTCTGGCTGCTTTCGGCTATAGGATGGGGTGAAGTCAAGAAGTTTGAATTTGACGCCGATAAAGTTGAGGGATTAATGCAATTCGAGTACAAGGGACCTCTTCCAAAGAATGTTACGAAGGATATTCCTTTTCACAATCATTACCGAGGCGAGATAATAGCTGCAGGGGAAGAGGCGCTTCACGTGCCGCTCGACGTCAAGGAGACAAAGTGCATGGCCATGGGTGACCCGTACTGCGAATTCACATGGAAAAAAGCCGAAAAACCAGATAGGGAACTCAACTCAATATCCAACGGCATTCTCGAAGAAGAACCGAAACCCGCGCCTGTGGCTCAGCCAGAGGCGGTAACTCTGAAAAATGATTTCAAGGAAATGGTGAAAAATACGAGCATGCACGAAGAAGGCAAAATGCTTATTGACAACATACAAGTGGCAGCCAAGGATACTCATGCCATAGTCGGACTCACATACAAAGCATCTGAATTTCTGGGCGAAGGGACCGTTAGAGCCGTCCTCGTCAGAACTGGTAGTCTCTTCGCTAAGGATGACGCAAAGAGACTCAACGTCAAGGGGAAACAGCTTGTGGAAGACTACCTAAAATTCATGTCGGTTACAGGTTGGGGCAAGTTCGCAGTAACGAGCCTCGATGAGAACGGAGGAGAGGTTGTCTGCGAAAACAGTGCTTTTGCAGAGGAATACCCCAAAGGGAAAAGGACGGTCTGCTACTTCGTGGTAGGGATCCTATCGTCGTTGATGGAGGCTGCCTTTAACCACCGATATATGGTCAAAGAGAGGGATTGCATAGCAAAGTGCGACGCCAAATGCAGGTTTGAAATCAAAGCGATGCCAAAATAAGATCTCCTTCAAACCGGTATGTCGAACCCTCTTCAACAATCCAAGTTCTTTTCTGGCTAACGCTAGCCGTAATATAAGAGAGAGTATCCTTCCTAGACCAGGTCAGTTGTTTGCGTACTCAAATTGCAGCAAAACATAAGTCAAGGTGAGGAAAACGACACCGAGGCCACCGCCCATTAATGTCATGGCTCGGAGACTAGGAATCATAATCCCTTCATCAAATACGACGATGGAAGGCGAATTCAACCACTTTGCAGAAGACAGGTACGGTGTTCACGCGACAAGAGTAAAACTAAACAAAGTGACTTTGGAAGAACTCGAGAACATGGAGCAAGGAGTCCAAGTCGCGGCGACTCTGTTAGCAGATGCATGGGTTGATGTCATTGCATACGGATGCACGAGTGGTAGTTTATTCCGCGGGCTTGGACATGACATTGAATTGATCAGAATGATAAGGGAGAAGACAGGTCTACCAGCGGTAGCAACTGCTGGTTGTGTTGTAGATGCACTGAGGTTCTTGGAAGCTCGCAGAATATCAGTTGCAACTCCGTACATCAATGAGATCAATGATCTTGAGGTGAAGTTTCTCTCAGCTAATGGGTTCGAAGTTCTTAAGATCAAAGGGTTGGGAATAGAGGATAACTTGGAGATAGGTAGAACTCAAGGCCAGAGAACAATCGAACTCGCGGAAGAAGTCAACGACAAGAGAGCTCAAGCCATCTTCATCAGCTGCACTAACCTGCCAACTATCAAGATAATTCAGCAACTGGAGAAAAACTTGAAGAAACCTGTGATCTCAAGTAACACAGCAACGCTCTGGGCTACACTCAAAACAATAAATGAGGATTACGGTTGGATAGAGTGTGGAAGAATATTCAAAAGCAAAGCAAAATAGGGTGCAGTCGATTTCTGTTTATTTTATCCATAAATCTATAATACGGTTTTCACATGTTTCCCCTCAGTCGCAAATGTTTATATGTTGCTCAGGGAATAGAGTTTTTCAATACGAAATGATAGGAGGATACAATTTTGGCGAAAAAGGGAACAAAATACAAGTGTGGACAATGCGGTGTTGTCGTCGTAGTTGATGAAGCATGTGGATGTAGTCCATGTGATTTGTTGTGCTGTGGCGAGTCAATGAAGGAAGTCAAGGCACCACCTGCAGGAACTAAGAAGAAGGCGGTGTAGAATCGGATTCTTTTTCTGAACATTCCCACTTTTTATTGTACATCGGCTGATTTGTTAGTCTTTTAGTGCGCCATGGGCTATGGCATTGGCCAAAATCACTTCAACTGCCGCAGCGGCAGCCATTCCGATCGTGTTCATAAGATAATTCTGTGCAATGAAGAAGTAGGTCAAAACATATGCTGCTAGCGGACCTATCACGAATATGCTTGAGATCATTATCACGAATGCGTACTTCAGCATATGTCCTTCGAAGCTTGCTGCAGGCAGCTTTCCTTCGCCGAAGAGGCTGCACACAAGGGTTGTGGCGACCAGGGCCGCAGAATATATTGCCAGTGTCTGGATTAGCGACATTATGAGTGAGTATGGGGTTGTCAGAGGCTTGAAGAGTGAAACGATAGTGAGTGCCGCAGGTATCATAAGGGATAATGCACCCGCCGCAAGGGATTTCGCCTGCACCACCCTTCTTGTTGAGATGGGGAGCTGGGCAAGAACTGAGACTCCTCTGCTTTCAAACCACATTGTTGACAGAGCGAAGAACGACATGAACTCTGATGAGTATAGTAACGCTGAGAGAACGAATACGACTCTAATCGCATTGTAGCCAGCAACGATCACTGTGAACAATATCACTCCGAAAAGTGGCATTGCCAAGAAGCCTGCGTATGCTGCATTCCTTGATGCCAGTTTCAAGTCCTTCTTAATGACGGATGAGTAAACTCCTCCGACATGGATTTTCACTTCGCCTGACTTCGTCATCTTCGGAGTCATTTCGATCTCGCCCATTGCCAATTGCCTGAGGGCACCCATTCCCCTCTTGTACGCAAGATAGCCTAGAGCTATGTAGAATGCTGAGGCACAGATGGCAAGAATCGATTGCGTGGATATCAAGGACAGTTGCGGAGTAGGTGTGGTAAAGCCTGAACTTACGACTGTTGCAAGGTACCCAAAGCAGAAGGGGTAGATGAGTGTAATCCAGATGTACTCGGGCTTCTGGACGAATGAAAAGAAGGTGACCAGTTGAGGAATCCATTGGAACATGTAGCTTATCAGGTATGCCATGCCAAATGTGGCAAACCCAAACAGTAGAGTCAATACGGTCCTAACAAAACTCTTGATCTTTGAGCCGCCGACAGAAAGTATTCTCCTGTAGAATCCTCTCGCAAGGAAGAAAGTGAGAAATAGAGCTATGATACCGTTGACAAAGTTCAGCAAAAGAATAACAACTGCCGCTATGATAGAACCCGTCACCAATCCATACACAATTGGGTACCCAACAATGAAAACAATTAGCGGAATATCGAGTATCCTGAAAAAGGATAACACACTTATCCGAGCCAGATCTTCGCGAGAGAATGGTAGCGCTCCAACCGGTTTCAGCGCTTCCCCTGACACGAATGATGTCACATTTAGAAGGTTGAAAGAGATTAGGAAAACTAACCCGAATACGAGAAACATTGAAGTCACAACAAACTGAAGTGCAGGGGTACTGCTGGGTCCAAGCATAAACAAAGGAAGAAAAACAGAGAAAGATCCGTAGACTAACGCGAAGACAATCTTGTTCACCTTAAACCCAGTCTTTGCTCTCTGAACGAATTTCGCTGGGTCACGTTGAGCTGCGGCTGAAGTATAGCCTCCGCTCATCAGAATGTTTCCTTTGAGCATGGATTCAACTGCGACTACCTTCGATAGTCTCCAGGCTTCTCTAAACTTCACGTTCCCCGAACGCCTCCTCGAGCACCTTTATCGTATCAGCAACCCCCTCTTCCTCCGCTGTAACGTGTAAGAAGATCTCTTCGAGCGACGCGCCCGCTTCATGAACCAACTCCCTTAATTCCTTAACTGTTCCCTCAGCTACAAGTTTCCCTTGGTTGATTATGCCTACTCTGGTGCAGATGCGCTCTGCAACTTCCATAATATGTGTTGAGAATAGGATTGCTCCCCCACGTTTAATGTGGTAAGTGAGATGATCTTTAAGAATTCTTGAAGAACGGACATCAAGACCGCTCATCGGCTCATCAAGAATGAGTAACGGAGGATTATGAATAAGCGCAGATATCACTGCAATCTTCTGCTTGGTGCCAGCTGACAAAGCCATCGCTGGCGTATCGAAGTATTTCTCAAGATCGAAAGCCTTGATCAACTCTTTGGCACGCGTATTTGCAGTTTGAGGATCCATTCGTCTGATCGATGCGACGAACTGCAGGAACTCGCGAATGGAGAGTGAATCATAGAGTTGTACAGTTTCAGGAACGTAGCCAAGCATGCTCTTGATTCTGACGGCATCATTAACAGGGTTCAAACCAAATACAGATACATTGCCATCAGTCGGATCTAGAAGACCAGTGACGATTTTCAGAGTTGTTGTCTTGCCTGCGCCGTTTGGACCGAGAAGTCCATACACCTCTCCAGGTTTAACTTCGAAGGATAAGCCTCTGACTGCAGCTTTGTCACCGTAATTCTTAACAAGGTCTTCAACTTTGATTGCAGTGGAAGTGGAGATCGGGCCACTCGCCTTTCTGTCTTGCTTCTTTGACATCAAAAACATCCACCAGCCAGTTGTTCCCGATAATTCGGTAATCCCAGACTCTATATAAATATTCCTTTTTTGGAAAACGATTTTATGAAAAGAAACAGTTAGAGGCAACAATAGATTCCTATGCTACTTGAGTTTCTTCAATATCTCTTGGGCGAAGCTTGTGGTTGTCGCATTTCCACCCTGTTCGTAAGTGAGCGTCACTCCTTCCTTGTAGACTTGCTTGATTGCATCCTCCAAGGCAGTGGATGCCTCTTGCATCCCGAGATACTCCAGCATCATACTGGCAGAGAGAATAGTGGCTGTTGGGTTCACCATGTTCTTGCCAGCATATTTGGGAGCCGAGCCGTGTACAGGCTCGAAATAAGCATGCTTTTCTCCAATGCAGGCGCTTGGCGCTAGACCTAACCCGCCAACAATTTCTGCCGCCAAATCTGATAGTATGTCGCCGAACATGTTGGATGTGACTATTACGTCCATTTCCTTAGGGTAGCGAACGAGTCTTCTGGCGGCGTCGTCTACATAGTACTGCTCATAATTGAGACTCGGGTGCTTCTTGACTTCTTCTTGCGTAATGCTTTGGAAGAGACCGCAACTTTGAGTTAGAAGATTCGATTTTGTTACGCAGGTTAGCTTTCCAAGAAACCCCGCTTTCCTTCTTTTTTCAGCGTATTCGCAAGCGAACTTTGCTATCCTTCTCGTACCTTTCTCTGTTATGATCCTTATAGCGAATTTTCCTTTTCCAAACTCCGCGAAAGATCTTCCCAAGATGTCTATGTAGTTAGGTAGACCCTGGGCAAGCATCGTTATGTCGCCTTCGCGTGCAGGGTACAGTCCTTCTGTGTTCTCCCTGATTATGACGAAGTCTATTCCTTCAGGATCCTTCAGGGGAGAACGGACCCCTTCATAGTATTTGGTGGGCCTTATGTTGGCATACGTGTCAAGGATCCACCGTAGGAAAGCGATGACTGAGGTGCTCTTGTCGCCTATGGCCCCGAATAGAATTGCGTCGGCTTCCTCGCAGAGTTGCTTTGTTTCATCTGGAAGAGGTGTTCCGTGGGACCTAATCGCTGACTCTCCAGCAGGAGGCTTCAATATCTCTATGTCCAAACCCATATTCTCTAAGATGGATAGAGTTGCATCGACTACCTCTGGGCCTACCCCATCGCCCCCCATAGCAACAATCGTCTTGCCCATTGTCGATCTCGTCCTGTGTTTCCTGATCAAGATGCTCTCAGATAATAACTCTTCGCCCCAACATCGACCAAGAACCAGTATCATAATAGGTTTTCTTTAGCACTCAATCTTGGAGTCTACTGTATGAGCTATTCTCAGAAGAACAAAAGTGCCGGGCAAGTTCAAAGGTAGGTGCTTCCTATCTCTGGCATCTTTGAGTCCCGACGAATTCATATGAAGAAATTCGGAGCTTACGCGCTTATTCTTGACCTGCGATAAGTTAGAGATCTTACTCTCTGCAAAGTCTTTACTACTAACGCTTCAATTTCCTTTTGCAGAGATTCGTCTTTCTGACCTGTTTCAGTTGTGGTTGTGAGGTCTGAGGGGAAAGATATTCTGTCACCATCTATTCTCAGCGCGTATCTGCATCTGTGCCATTCCGCCAAACTCCCCAAGCAGTATGCAGGGCGAAGAGAACACTGCTTGCAAATGAATTCTCTTTTCGGCGAGAACGTTTCCCGTAAAAGTTTCTCAATTTTCCTATTCGGGACTTCTAATGCTGTCTCTTTCAGTATTTGAGTGACTGGCTCCACTTATGCTCAGCTCTTACTCCCCAATCCGAAGGTAGACTTCAATAGGCAAGCTAATGAAAACCAAGATAAATGTCTATCGCATTCAAGACTCGAGCTAGTGGAAGAATTCTAATCTACTGTGAGGCGGCTACTATGCTTGTGTTTTGCGTACTCTTTTTCACTCACTGGTTTTCTGAAAATGAATATGTGTTCGTGTGCTATGAGGTAGAAGTCGTGGTTCCTGCCTCTCCATTTTTCTCTTGTCCCTTTCATTTTCCACTGCTCTTTGATTATGTCTTCTCTCAAGATGAAGCCTGCATCTAGGAATATCTGCATTACCCTGAAAGCTATTGGAATGTAATGAAGCTGTTTTCTAGTATCGCCAATCAATATTGCGCAGTGCTTATCTGGTTTTAGAACACGTAGAGACTCTTCCGCCACTTTACGCATTTCCATGAGATAGGAGTCCAATGGTAGCTGTGATAGGTCCCCTGTGACAGCTCCTCTGCTTTTCGTTGTGTACTTGATTATCTGAGAGTAGGGTGGATGGGTAGCAACCAAGTCCACGC
>JAHPYV010000169.1:2298-6448 GCA_019058495.1 Promethearchaeati archaeon | reverse complement strand
GTCTTCACAGTTTACAGGGCTGCTGGAAAAGCTTCGAGCATGAAGACAGTCGACGCTCTAAAAGAGTACACCTATGTCGAAGAAACAAGCAAACCTTTCAGATCTAAGACAGTCTGGCTCGCCTTCATACTCGGGACCTACAAAATGATTGCTTGGATAATTGGATTCAACTTCTACTCGCTTATCTATTCTTTATCAACCAACATTGTCCTTTACATACTGTTCGCGATTTTCATGTCAATTGATGGGATATTGGGCGTTCTGGCTCCAATCCTGTTCTTATACGGGACCGTGAAATTGGTGACTCAAGGTTCGATTAGACTTCAGAGAAAAGTGGGATCCGTTGGCAAGAGGGTTTTTGGGGACTCAGGCGTTCTGGCTACCAAGTATGTTCAAAGGAATCCTGCTCGTAACGTCGCTGTAGCTTTTCTTGTGGCCTTAATAGTGGGATACGGGATGATGGCAATAGGAGCGACTGCGAGCAACTACGATTATCAGTACAGGCAGATCTATGCTAATGTTGGGGCAGATGCTTCAACGTACTTAGTGCCGGGAAGTAACGTTACATATCTGAGTGGTCAAGTGGCCAACATCTCAGGCGTTTCTGCTGTCACCTTCCAGAGCTACTTGAACCCCTCCGCAAGTGCTGGGACCCTGCCGTTAAGAGGCGTTGACCCGACCAAGTGGCTAGAGGTGGCCTACTATGAAGAGGGGTGGTTCCGTGGCACAAGTGCTCAACAAGCATTTCAAAGCATGGAGAAAGACAACTTCACCATAGTATTGGATTCTGGAGTTGCAGATTACCTTTCACTGCATATCAACGACACGATCTCGATTACGTTCTCAACGCTTCAAGGCCAGCATGCGTACTCGTTCAGAGTCGTCGGTTTCTTTGGGCCCAAGCCTGTCCAGACGTATGTTGGTTATACACCTTACTTCTACTCAACATACTGGTCTTACGTTCCAGCGGCTGCACTAAACAAGATAAACGCAACGTCGACAAATGATCAACTGCTAATCAGACTCAGTCAAGGTGCGAATGCCACGTTTACTGTTCAAGAGATCAACAGGATTCAGAATACCACTAACACGCTATCCGCTAATGCGCAACTGGAGTCAATATATTCAAACTACATTCTAACAGGCCCACAGGATGTGCTGAATATTGGAATAGCGTTAGCACTTGTTGCAGCATCATTAGAGATCGTGGTGATCGTTACCATAACGCTCTTTGAGAGAAAGAAGGAACTAACTGTCCTTAGCGTGAGGGGAATGTCATCCCGACAGATATCATCGATACTGCTAATAGAAATGCTGAGCATAGTCGGGTTTGCGCTAGCGCTTGGAATTGTAGTAGGGCTTATCATTGTCATTGGCACCGTAAGCTCGACTTATTCGTCAGGTTTGCTTGTGACTCAGAGGGTTGTGTTCCCTTTGAGTTCAATCTTACTAATAGTGGCAATGTTGGGTCTTATCCTTATAGCAGTCGTCATACCAATAATGGTGGCTGCAGGAAGAGCCCCGTCAAATGCCCGCAAGAAGGGAGGATGGTAGGCAAATGGCGACCAAAAGCAAGAAAAAGGTGAGTGAGCGTGAGGAGATGCCGACTCATACAGGGATGAGCGCAAGTGGAACCGTCGAGGTAAAAGACCTCATAAAAGTCTACAAAGTTGATCGAGTCGAGGTTCAGGCACTCAGAGGACTATCTATGAACGTTGACCGAGGAGAGATCGTTTGCATAATGGGACCTTCAGGAAGTGGAAAAACAACCCTTCTGAATATAATTGGAGGGTTAGATACATCGACTGCCGGAACCGTGAGAGTCGGAGGCTTCAATATCGGGGAATACAAAGACAACGAGCTAGTCATGTACAGGCGAAGCATGGTTGGACACATCTTTCAAAATCTCAACTTGATCCCAACACTAACTGCAGCGGAAAACATTGAGCTACCCATGATCGCTGCTTCAGCCCCTAAGAATAAGAGGACTGAGCGAACCAAGGATCTGCTCAAAGCTGTCGGGCTGGTTGATCGCGCTCACCACAAGCCTGGTGAACTTAGTGGAGGAGAACAGCAAAGAGTGGCAATCGCGGCAGCCCTAGCCAACGATCCTCAGATTATTCTGGCTGACGAGCCTACAGGGGAACTCGACTCAACGACAGCGAGGAAGGTAGTCGAGCTACTTGTAAGAGTAAGCAAGGACTTCGACAAGACCACTGTTCTTGTTACCCACGACGCAAACGTTGCGAGACCCTGCGATCGAATAATGAGAATAGAAGATGGCGTAATCAAAGCCTCATTCACACCAGTCGAGTTTGAGGAAGGGGCGACTTTCACAACGTCCTACGTCGGCAAGCTCAGAGAAAGGATAGAGAAGCTCGATACCCAGCTTGCAGAACTCGAAAGCCAGTTCAAGAGAGGAAAAATAGACGGAGACAAATTTGCAGAGCAACGCCTAGTACTAAAACAAACAAGAAAGGGTCTGGAGGACGAGTTGCATCGACTAGGAGAATAAACATGAAGTGCTAGGGAAGCTTATTACTCGCTTTCTTTCATGACTACTTCTGAAGTTATCTTTATAGGTACGGATTCTTCTATGCTGCGAGTTATGTGGCAGAACTTCTTGGTCATTTCGACACAGTTCTGAGCTTTCTCTTTTCCTTCTTTATCAGTTTCTGCGGTAAGCTTTACTCGTGCGCCGGTGACCCTGTATCCTTCTGGACTCTGATATTCAACGTCCCCATTGACTGATATTCGCAGACCTTTCAGATTGAATTTCAGCTTTCTATGCATAAAGAGGAAGGTCGTTAGAAGGCACCCGCCAATTGCAGAAAAAAAGAGTTCATCAGGACATAGATATCTTCCTTCGCCTCCAAATTCCTTGGGAGTATCGATGTGGATAACAATGCCCTTTGGCAAGGTAATCTTGCCACCACTCTTGCCATCCCAAGACAGATCAGATTTGAACTCGATCTTTTTCGTCTGGTCAGTCACTGAACACGTCACCTACCAATAGCGATCGATTAACTTTACTTTGCTCCAAATACCTTTTTCATGAACTCAATATCAGCCATCTTAATATTCCTGTGCTTTGTTGACAATGCATCCAAAATCCCCAGAGTCCTCTGATAGACTAATTTTCTAGCTATATCAATACTCATTTCCACGTACATGCTGTTGGGTTCCTTCTCTGGGTTGACTTCGTACTTTATACCATTTTCTTTTGAAATATGAAACACATAAGTTGCGTCTTTACGAACCTTGAAGACTAAGCTTCTTTTATTGTATCGCCTAAGCGCCTGCTGGATTCTGGCATCGGAGAGTCGCCGCTCATTGATCTTGGTTACAGCTCTCTCAAAGTACCTATTGAACCTCATATCGTCGCCTTCAGTGAAACCACACGATGGATGCATATTGCCCAAATGCGAATGTATACCCATGCGAGCCACTATTCAGCTAAACTGGTTAAGATAAAAGTGTATAGATGTACGGCAATCATAGCAGCAGTTGCCAATTCTTTTTTTCTAAAGCAGCTTGTTCGCTAAGATGTGAACACATGAGACCTGGGGTCCGGATCCACCTATGTTGTGTTGCAGTCCAATCTCAGCACCTGCGACCTGTCGGTCACCTGCTTGGTTCCTTAGTTGTAAGAACAGCTCCACTATTTGAGCTGCGCCTGTCGCTCCTACTGGATGTCCATGGGATTTCAGTCCGCCACTCGGGTTGATTGGCTTGCCTCCACCTATGTACGGAATTCCTTCATCAATGAACTTCCCGCCTTCGCCTTTCTTGCAGAACGCTAGATCCTCGTACGTGATCAACTCTGTCCCTGTGAAGCAGTCGTGAACCTCGGCGAAATCGATATCTCTGGGTTCTACGCCAGCCATCTTGTAGGCCTGTTGTGATGCCCCAACTGTTGGTGTCATAGTAGTGAAGGATGCCCGCATGTTGATGTTCGCAGGGTTTGTAGAAAATCCAGCTCCATGAACGTAGACAGGGGAATCGGTGTACCGTTTTGCCAAGTCACTTCTAGTAACGATCAATGCCGCAGCCCCATCAGTAACGGGACAACAATCAAGTAAACCAAAAGGCCACGCCACCATGGGAGCCTTCAAGACTTGTTCAACGGTCACCTCAAATCTGAAGTGCG
>JAHPYV010000169.1:0-2198 GCA_019058495.1 Promethearchaeati archaeon | reverse complement strand
GCCACCATGGGAGCCTTCAAGACTTGTTCAACGGTCACCTCAAATCTGAAGTGCGAGTATGGGTTCAATGTACCATGCTTATGATTCTTGACGGCGATCTTGGCGAAGTGCTCTCTCTTGGTGCCGAACTCATACATGTGTCTGCTTGCATATAGTCCGAATGCTGAAGGCATAGTTATGGCGTACTGCCAGGGGAGTTGAGATCGTTGCTTAGCGACTTCGATTAGTCCTCCAGGCATGTCAGTCATCTTCTCGCAGCCTACGACAAGAGCCGTATCGTATATTCCTGACGCAACTGCGATGCAAGCGTTTCTAAAAGAGTCACTGCCAGTCGCGCAGGCATTTTCGATTCTTGTGACGGGTATCCCCGTAAGCCCTAATGTTTCGGCCAAAACGGAACCTGTTCTCGGACCATAAATTGTTCCATACCAAGCTGCTTGTATCTCTTTTTGTGGATTGATACCTTTGTCTACGCTCCTCAAGCAAGCTATATAGGCTTCGCTCATCATATCCTCGAAGCTCTTGTCAAACAGTTCCCCGAACTTGATCATTCCAGCTCCAACTACAGCCACTTTGTTTCTTAGAGTAGTCAACTGTAGGTCACACCTCACTTCGTTGCTTTTCTGCATCCCTGTTGAGCCTTATTGGCCTGAATTTGAATCCGTAGTTAACACGTCCGTCTTGCTCTCCCACCTTGCGGAGTACGGCTTCAACAGGCATCTCCCATTTGCTCTCATCGGGTTCGCATTCGGTGACGAATCCAACGAGACGAGCTCCATCATCTGTATCGACGACAGCTATGGGAGTTGGTGCTTCGACGCCTGATGGCAATGCATGTGCGACAACGTAAGTGTGAACTTTTCCTCTTCTTGATATCTTCACCTTTTCGAAGTTCCCTTGCGCTCCGCAAGATGCGCATATCTTCCTTTGTGGATAATTGATCTTACCGCAGTTCTTGCATTTCCCTCCGACCAATTCTAGTAACTCTTCTGACAATCTCCAAAACTCAGGTAATGCTGACGACATTGGCTGGGTCACCTCAATAAGTCAAACACTTTATTCAAGCGTAGATGCGTCTGGTAGTCTACGTTCTTCTTACTCTTTATATACTTCTCAACTTCACCGCTTTGTTTCCCTTGTATACTATTTGTCACGGTGAAGTCGAGCGCGTCGCTCCCGCCATCTCCGTAGGATACGGCAAGAATTCTCTCACTAGGCTTTGCTTTTTCGAGTGCCGCGGACAAGGATAGAAACATCGACGCGGCTCCAGTATCGCCTACGAGCTTATTCAGCGAGCCATATGAGATCTGGTCTTCCCTAAATCCCACAGACTTTGCTATCGCCGAAGGTCTCCTCGGATCGAATTCCGTAAACACAACCTGAGAATAGTCCTTTGGGCTAGACTTTCGACTCTCAAGGAGTTTCTTGATAGCCACGGTGACATGCCGCGTGTAACCATAATCTCTCCCAAATCGTTCAAATTCACTCCGGGGAAAACTTTCTGCTTCCGAACGCCAACGATCAGTGAATTCAGTCGAGTAACTGGCCGACCCCTCAATCCGTGCCACCAATCTCTTCTCATCACTTGTAAGCACAAACGCAGCCGCACCAGCACTCAGAAGTTGCTCCATGGATTCGCTAGGTCTCGCAACGAGCCTATCTGAGGCTACAACCAAGGCACTACGAGCACTAGAGGATCGAATAGCATCGAAGCATGCCAGCATGGCGGAAGAACAGGTCCGAGGTGACCCATTGAAATCCGATGTTCTAACTGAATTCCTACATCCTAGCGAAGCAGACAAAGTCGACGAACACTGTTTCTCTATATAGGGACTACTCATAGTTGCGAAATAAACGATGTCAAGCTCCTCCCCATCGAAACGAGCGTTCTTAAGCGCATTCACGCTCGCTTCAACGCCCATAGTAAGCGCGTCCTCATCGTAGCATGGCACGGTCTTCTCGTACGAGGTTTTCAGATCTCCGCCCCATGCCTTTGCAACATCAGATGATCTTATTCGGTATAGAGGGAGATATACGCCGTAACCAGCAATGCCACAATTCACCCTGGCTCACCTTCACATGAAAATTCCAACACGTGTGCTAAATCGCTTGAACCATATATAGATTTGCCTGATTTGCGAGACTGACCTTTTCCTGTTGCGGCGTCTGAGCATCTCGGATTCCATGGTCAGAGACGC
>JAHPYV010000168.1 GCA_019058495.1 Promethearchaeati archaeon | reverse complement strand
CTAGATTGTCGCCCTCAACAAGAACAAGAAGTGCTTTTGGCGCGTAGTGCTTATACTTCATTCCAGGAGACTTCGCTAAGTATCCATCAGGGTTAATCTCAGCGAGCGCAGCCGGGTGCAAGTTTACTTTTCCGATAACTGACTCTATATCTTCAACTGGTGTTCCTCCAGGTCTAAGTATAATTGGTGGGTCACATGTTATGTCGAGTACCGTTGATTCGACGCCAATATTCGATTCTCCGCCATCCAATATCAGTTCAATCCTTCCTTCGAGATCTGAGAAAACGTGTTCTGCTGTAGTTGGACTCGGAGAGCCAGAGATATTGGCGCTGGGAGCGGCTATCGGAGTCTCTGACGCACGTATTAGCGAAAGTGCAACAGCATGTCTTGGCATCCTAACAGCAACTGTGTCCAAACCCGCAACGGTGATGTCCGGCACTGTGCTCCTTCGCTTGAACAGAAGTGTAAGCGGACCTGGCCAGAATTCGTCGATTAGCCTCTTTGCTGTCGAAGAGACCTCAGTCGTAAGCTTTTTCAAATCGCTTTGACTTGACACATGCACGATTATTGGGTTGTCTGGCGGTCTACCCTTAGCCTCGAAGATCCTAGATACAGCATCAGAAGTTAGGGCGTCTGCTCCTAGCCCATAAACTGTCTCCGTGGGGAATGCTACTACTCCAGCTCTCTTAATGATGGTGGCCGCAACTTCTATGGCATCTGGATCGGGGTGCAGTGGGTTCACCTTGAGAATCCTTGTGCGCAACTCTTCGTTTTCCGCGGGCAACTCGTCGTTTCACCTTCAAAACATAGTGTTCACCAAGAGAAAAGCTCTCCTGGAAGTCGATGTTATTTTCACGTCAGACGGTGAATTTGTATTTGATGCCTTTGAATCTAAACCACTAACTGATTGCACTTACACTAGATTCCACAAGCACGGTGATCTGTTGAAGGGAACTATCTCCCATTGCCCAAAACACATATAATTATTTTACTACTCACTATATTGATGGGCGCGTTTCTCCTGGAGTGAACTTCGAAAGAACGGGAGGCGACGATTATACGTCCACGCAGTTCGCGGGTGCAGACAGCGACGTTGTGGTTAGTTTCACACGTCACGCTATGCAGAGGCTGCAAGAGAGGTTTGGGATAGCTATTAACGAACTGAGGAAATTGCTTCACAATTTCTTTAATTTCGAATCATTTTCCGCGAGCGGGAAGACGCATTGGAGGATGATGATTCCCCTAAGGTACTGCTTCGTTGGCACTTTTGAGGGAAAGTGCTTTGTTGTAAAAACCGTGTTCTTCAATTTAAGCCAGAGCGTAAGGAGAGGCGTTGGCGAAGTCAAGCGACTGCGCATCATGGACATAAATTGCCCGCCCTGAATCGAAAGTGGTAGCGCAGCACATGTAAACTACCACCTATTGAAATAGGTGGCTTTCCATAGGAGTCGATTCAAGGTGCACGGCACCAAAACCGAGTCCCTCATCGGAACGCAACAGTCCGTTTACGGAGACTGGTCTGTTGGTAAGCTGGAAGAAAGCACTCTGGCTGAGAGTGTGCTCGTTTTTGTTCCGCGCCAACAGAGATTTTACAGCGATGGCTAAGCTCGCTTTTCTATCGCTGTTCACGGTCTGCCCGCATTTGCACTTGAAAAGCGCGTAGTTAGCGGAGTGCCCGCTTTTGGCCACAGCACCGCAGTGGCTACACCATTTGCTGGTGTGGTAGGCATCTACAACCCTGAGCTCGATATTCTTGTCGAAAGACCTATTCTCAAGGTTCCTTCCGACCAAAGAGAAGGGCATCCGAAGAACTTCCTTGTTGAACCTTCTCCCTCTCGGGCTGAACCGCTTGAGGCTTTCAACCGCAATGTCAGCGTTGAATTTGGTGGCAAGTCAGTGATGTCTCTGACAACTTCCCCAATCCTGTTCCTTACAAAGTTTCCTTCTCTGGCTTTGAGCCGTTCGAAGCTTCTCTTGGCCCGGTGGCTCCCTCTGTCTGCGAGGCCTTGAAGCCGATCCCTCCTGCTCATTATCCGCTTGCGCCTCACCCAGATGTCTTTCCCGTAGTAGAGCTGCTTGAGAACTTTCCCGCCTGGAGCAAGAACAGAAACAGCGAAACACTTGCTATTCACATCGACACCGAGGACATTGCGTCTGCCGGCGGCAACCTGTTCTTTGCTGAGAAAGGCGACAATTTGACCGTCGGAAGTCAAGCCGTAAGTCTTACACGCCCAACCAGTATTGATCAAATCGGCGTATCTTTGAAAGTTCCTGTTTTCTCGTATCGGGACGGCGACACGCCGCTTAGGATACAAGCCGAGTTCGACAAAAACCTGCGCTTCGTATTGAAGGTTTTGCAGTTCCTCGGCACGTTGAACTTGACGGTAATTGTATTGACTGCTATACCTTTGCAGCGAACAACACAGCGTTCAATGTCACAAACTACTTGGCTGTTGAAGGGGGTGGTGGTCTTGCAGATTGAGTACATCTCTTTGTGCAAGTCCATCAAGCGTTTTGACTTGCGGTGTTGAAGCAGGGAAATTCGCAAGAGAAACAGCTTCACCGCTGAATCTGTTCAGAATTTCTGCTTTACGCTTTGTAGCATCTGTTTGTAATAGTATTGCGCGTTGCACACTTACAACCACATTTATGTTATCTTCCGAGCTTAAGAACTCAACGGAAGTGGTTCCGCAATTCCTCCACCCTTTGAAAAAGAGTGGTCTCCTTGCGGTGGTCTAGATGAAAGAAGTTAGAAGAGAAAATCCTCCACAGACAAGCTAGAATGATCAGTTGAGTTGGAGCGTAATTGCTCTTCAAGAGATAATTTAAAGAAGCTTTTGCCAGTCCTCGTCTCCGTCTCCCCATACTGTCGTGATTCTTGTGGCGAGATCCGGTTCAGTAAAGAGTGATACGAGATCCTTGTCAGAAGGATACCCTATGAATGGGCTTACTTTTTCATCTTGTATGTTAACCACGATTATTGAGAGGTGCTTCTGTCCAACTTTTGATCTGCTGTTTCTGTAAAATGATATGAATGGGCCGGGAGAGTCTTCGTTCGGGACGGCTATAACTGAGCTCTCCGGCAACTTGTCCAGAGAAGATTGAAGATCTATCACTGATTCGAAAAATGTGCAAGTTAAGTAACTATCGCCCTTCTTTCGATATGTTCTTTGTCCCATGGTTGGGTCCGCTGAAGTCTTTGAATATCCCGCCTTGGAAAGCATTCCTTCGACTGATTTGATTGTTTGTTCGATCCTCAGTTTTCTGAGTCTTGAAATTGCTGCCTCGAAGTCGGGCTCCTTGGCGGGGTAAGTATGCGAATGATAGAACAGCTCACCCTTGAATTCGTCCTCCTCGTGTAGAAATGGGCATCCCATTATGTAGGGAGTATCACCAATTATACCGGTGACTATCAGCTGGTCAGGGCGCAAATCAAATTGGTTCTTGATTGTTCTCGCTTCTTCGTCGGATAAGCCAGCTTTATTAAGGCTTTCTCTGACCTTCACGAACAGTTCCAATCGCGAAACAAGCTTTACAGAATTCAGATACTCAAGCATGTCTGCGCAGACTCTACGCAGTCTTTCCTCAGTCTCCCGCGGCAAACTCAAATTGGAGGCCTCCCAATCATGGGTTTCTAGTTTCCGTGGACGACTAATATATCTCTGTCTGACCCGATAATTGTTACAGTACGCTGAGTTTTCAAGGCAGGTTCGTTTGCCAGATGCCTTTTTCGCCGCTGTCGTACGAAGATTCGTTTATAAACTCTGGGCAACCTTTGCCTGTCTAGCTTTCGCTGAAGTGGAGCGAGCCAAGAGAATAAATCCGAGAAATAGCGGGGCGACGCTTACCATTCTTAAAATAAACCAGATCGGCAGAAGTGGCGTATCTCTCCATAGAAAATAAATAGGGACGATCACAGCGTAAGCCACCCACGCTATGGCTATGACCAGAGTAGCCCTGCGTTTAGAAGACAAGTAGTCCACCATGAAAAAGCCTGCGAAAAAGACAGAGAACGGAATTACAAAGAAGATTATGTGAATCGTTGCGCTCAGGGTGAAATTGACCACAACAAAATCCAAGTAAAACACCACGAGTGCTTGGACAACAAAGAAGAATAGAGAGGACAAGGCTCTAAAGGCCATTCGTCTAGCCAAGACTAGGGAGCAACCAGCATAGAACAGAACGAGCATGACAGCCACAAGAGTCTGTCTAATAAAATAAGTCAGACTATCCTGAACGATTAGGGAGGACATGAAAGCGAATTCCATCAAGTGAGAAGATCCATATGAGACTAAAGCAATCCCCCAATACAGTGATCCCCGCATTCTATTCTGGAAGGCCCTTATCAGAACAAAGATCCCTACACTCCACATCAGAAGCGCGCTGACAAGTGGCGCTAGCCAACCAGACTCTGCTAAAGACAATTCTTAATCCAACCTCTATAGCAAATACTCTTGTCTGTGAGCTTCAATTAGAATCGGTCTAGTGTTGCCCTGATTTTCTCCTTTGCTGATCCTGTAAGTTCAACTCCCTCATGAGTTATCTTATATGGTAGCCAACCTGTGAACTCATGTTCGGGGCCATATTTCTCGATTCGCATTCTGCGTTCAGGAGAGTTCCCAGCCTTCTCAATGCGCATCACTATGATCCCATCAGCTATGGCTGAAAAGGACGCCACCTGTTCTTTCGGTAACGAATCACTTGTTATCATCGTCAGACCGATCAGACTTAGCTGTTCGAGTCTTCCCTGTAGGAAGTTGAAGAGAGTAAGCGCTTTCTCGAAACCTATGTGGTTCACGAGCGTCGAGAATGTCTCTGTAATGCCTAGCCCATCTTCTCCAACTTCGTCCCTAGCCATGATTACCGCGGATCTAAGGTCGGCTATATTCTTGATATTCTTGACGAAAAACTTTTCCGAACTCTGCTCCAAACCGACCCAGTAAATGCTGCAGTCAACGAATCGGAATCTTCCTTTTTCCTCGAATTGTTTTAGGTCCCAGTTGAAGTACTTCATTTCTTTCTTGATGCGTTCAGGCGAAGAGTCAATTGCAATATAGATCCCAGATTTGCCTTGCTGTAGGGCATGAAACAAAATCTGTCTAGTCAATATTTCGTATCCAGACCCTGGCTCCCCAAGGACGATGTAGTGTCCACTGAGTAGACCCCCTCCAAGAACTTCGTCAAGCTTGCCAATATTTGTTCGCAAAACATGGTTACTTGCCATTAGGCGAACGCCACCTCGATCCTTGGAACGTCGACAAAAGGCCACCTATCTTGGAGTCCAGGCACCTCGGAGTAAGACCACGCAAGGCCAGTGACAACCTATAAGATTATTTCGGCATTTAAATAATTAAGCAGAAAATCAGCAAAGAGAGCGTCCCTTTGGCGAAAGTCGCATTGAATTAGAGTATGATCTGGAGGTAATTCTCAACATGGATATGATTGATGTTCCACTTGATTCCTTTTCAAGGATCCTACATCCTTACAGGAAGCTAGGGAGAAGCCCACCTTCTTCAGAGGTATGATGAATGCCCCTTAAATACTCTGCATAGGACATTTGTCTGGGCGAGTCGCTCACCATGTTAGCGAGGAAAGTTATCAAGGCGAAGATACTTGAACTGAAAAGAGCTAAGAGAATTCTCTTGCAGCGCGAATACTCCAGTTACCAGCGATACCTTCACGGAGACAAGACGGCTTCACTGTACTCAGCCGCGAGGCAGCAAGCTGACAGATACCTCAAGAGGCTCAGAGACCAGAATGGCGGACTGATGAAGAACGGTAAGGAGTATCCGCTGATTCTCAGGAACGACGTGTACAAAGCCAATACCAAGCTGACGCCATACTGGATAAGGATCCCAGTCGCAGGACACGTGGGTGGAATCAATGTCCCCATAGGCGTTTCATCGCAGATCCCTGAAGGAGCAAGGACGAGGGAAGCCAAACTCATTAGGAAAAGCGGAGACTGGTATGTCTACATAACTGTGGAAAAGGAGATACGAGAACGGGAGCCCTCCTCGGTTCTGGCGATTGATCTTGGAGTCCACCACTTGGCTACCACCCTTAACTCAGCTGACACGCGCCCGAAGTTCTATGGAAAGGAGTTGAGGGAGAATCAAGCTCACTTCTACAAGCTGAGGAAAGAACTCCAGAAGAAGGGCGCATACGGAACCGTCAAGAAGGTTGCTGACCATGAGAGGAAGATAACGGACGCAATACTGCATAGAGTAAGCAAGAAGATCGTAGAGGAAGCAGACAGGAATAACTCGGTGATAGTCACGGGGAAGCTGACTGGAATAAGAGCTGACAGGAGGGGGAGAAGCTGGAACAGAAGGCTCAGCAACTTCCCATTCAACAGGCTTCATCAATTCATCAGGTATAAAGCTGAGTGGCTGGGCATCAAAGTAATACAGGTCTCAGAGGCGTACACGTCTCAAACATGCCACAACTGCAACTCGAA
>JAHPYV010000167.1 GCA_019058495.1 Promethearchaeati archaeon | reverse complement strand
GTACACGCCATTGAAGACCAGGC
Organism: Promethearchaeati archaeon; assembly: GCA_019058495.1. Taxonomy (GTDB): domain Archaea; phylum Asgardarchaeota; class Atabeyarchaeia; order Atabeyarchaeales; family Atabeyarchaeaceae; genus JAHPYV01. The sequence continues at coordinate 6,434 of JAHPYV010000167.1, read as the reverse complement.
CGACGCGTTCTTTCTTAGCGACGAGAGGATAACAATCGATGCTTTCTATCCACTTCTTCCCTTTCTCGAACGTCTCATCGCTTGTTTTGCTCCCTCTCATGATGTCGACCATTTTCACCCTTGGATAGAAATGCAGATTCAGCACCTTGTCCTTTCGCTTCACGGCACTCTCAATTCTTGAGACAGGTATCGATGAGCTATTTGTAGATATAATGACGTTTGGCGGAGCAACCTTGTCTATTTCAGCGAATACTTTCTTCTTAAGCTCAATATCTTCCGGAATTGACTCGATAACGAGATCCGCATTTTTCAAGGCTTCTGGAAGTTTTCCGTGATATGTGACCGTCCCTTGACGCTCCTTCGCGGGAGTCCTTTCCAAGTAGTGACCTATGATTCTCTTCGCTTCGTCTACAGCAGATGGATTTGTGTAAAATCGATGATAGTAGACAGAAACGTTGCAACCACATGGGACAATTTGGGCGGTGATGTTCCGTGCCATGAAGCCTGCTCCTACAATAACTACATTCTTGATTTCACTGGTCATGCTCTCTACTCCATAAAGCGTAAATTTCATGTAGCATATTCAGAACATAGTCTGCCGACGCGCAGTACTGAGACTCTTCTCATTATATTCCTTTTGTGCTTATAGCCGCGTGTAACCTGTAGCACCACGACACCCTCAAGGCTTGTCAACGTTGTCTAATCTCACCTGAGATATCTGGTCTTCATAGCCGAGTAAATGCCTGCGAGCACCAGCGTAGCAGCCACTGCAACTAGGATGACTATGATGACTGTATCCTGCCATGGCTCCTTGGTAAGTGAATGATCGCTCACGACTGAAGGAATGATGTAGTGAGTCAGCAGGTAAATCGTCGGATCATCAGCATCTTCGGGTATAGAAGCTGTGAAGACAACCACAAGGTCCGATTTCGGAACACAGAATATGTATTGACTGGAGTATCCAGCAGCACAGTAGATACCGATCTCAGGGAAGGTCCACCACTGATATCCGTACCCAAGAGAAGAGTCCACAGAGGGATTGCCCATTAATGCCTGACGAAGCGTCGTGTTCACTGATTCTGCCACCCAGCTGGCAGAAACGATTTTTCTGCCATCCCAGGTTCCGTTGTTCAGCATCAGGTAACCAATACGGGCGGCATCGCGCGGAGTCATGGCTAACCCACCATCAGTGGAGGGGTAGCCACCTGGAAAGCGTAACCAATAGACGTCGCCTACTCCTAGTGGATCGAATAGGAATTTGCGTGCGAAGGTTTCAACGCTGTAGTGAGAAGCCTGTACGAGGATTTCGCCAAGGAGAAGAGAAGCGCCTGAACAGTAGACCCACTTCTCTCCAGGTTGACATGCCATCGGAGTGTCAAGAACATATTGAACCGCATCACTACTTGACTGCATTCCATTATCCGAGTTCCGCGGGTCCTCAAACGGTAGCGACCACTCATCCCATGCGAAGCCTGTGGTCATCGTGAGCAGATTCCAGAGGGTCATGTTCAGCTTTCGTGAATCTAGATTGGCTATCGTCCTATTGGGGAAGAAGTCTAAACCATCTGGCTAACATCCTTAATGTAACCTTTATCCAAGGCGATTCCTATCAGAATTGAGGTGACACTCTTCGTTACCGAATATAAATAGTGTTTCCATTCTTGGTTCCAAACACCCGTGTACAACTCGTACACGATATAACCATGTCGGATGACGATAACAGAATCAATCGCTACATCGGTACTGTTGATGTACGCATTCACATGGTTTAGCTGTTGAGAGTCCACTCCCTGCTCTTCTGGAGTGGAGCTACGCCAAGCCTCTGTGGGCCAATAGTCGCGTAACACCTGACTGGAACTCGCCACGCCATATCTTTCAGTTATCCTAGTCGCTTGGATTGTCGACCCTCCACGGAGACCATGACAGATGTGAGGACGATCACGGAAAGGGCTAGACAAAGACCTTTCCATCTGATCTTCCTCTCAGATAGCATGAATTCTGATCACCTAGTCAGAGAAACTTGCTCTTGGAATGCTCGCAGAAATCGCCGTGACCTTTAATCTGCTCCTTATTATATATAATGTGAGCTTCCGCAAGGGGCCTTTTCCTAAGACATTTTCAGAGTATACATCTGCACTGCAAAAGCCATATAACCATAGTCCTCGCAAATCTTCAGCAAGGAGAGTAGAGAAGATTGTCTCTTGACCAACTTGCTTCGCGTTATGAGAAGCTGAGCAATCAGCTTGACGAGCAATACTACAGTCAAGACGCTGGCTTAACCTATGATCGGGAATTGATGAAGAAACTTTCCAGCGAGTTAACTGAAGTCAGCCGCGAATTTCTAGCCAAATTCACCAAGCCCCGAAGCATGTACCTAGAATCCATATCAACCATCACCCAAGCAGAAAGACTTGAAGTTGAGCTAGACTTCCACGACCAGCGCATGGAGAAGATCTCCACAGACAAGTATACACTAAACGGCAAACGCGTCAACTGGGGTAATTGGCGCCAGTTCAACTCGCAGACTGATGACTCGAAGAAGCGCAAGGAAGTTTTCGATGAATTCATCTCCAAAGCGCCTTCAATTGCACAGCTCGTTGAAAAACGCATGTCAATATCCCGGGAAATCTATAAACGCTATGGCTTGACACCCCTGGATGCCTATTTGGAACAGGAACAGATGACCTACCTAGGACTGATCGAATTTCTCGAAAAACTTGGTGAAGGAGCAAGAAACCACTTCCTAAAAGCAGCAGATCACCACGCACCCGAAATCCTTCACAAGTCCAAAACAGAGTACTACGACGACTTCTACACATGGCGCGGGCGCATCTACAAACCCCTCGACAGAATCCTCACAGACAAAAACCCACTTGCAGCAGTCCAAAAAACATTGAAATCATTGGGATTCGACCTCACAAAAATAAAGGTAGACGCTGAAGACCGTCCAAACAAAAGTCCTTCAGCCTCATGTTGGGGAATCAACGTCCCTAACGATATGCGAATCCTGTATAGGAAGACTTCACCCTTCGAGGACATCGGTAGCGTATTCCACGAATTCGGACACGGCATTCACGGCGCAAACGCAAATGCGGACGACACAGTCTGGAAACGCTATATAGTCCCGAGGAGCGTAGCCGAAACATTCAGTATTCTCATCGAAGACATCACTTATGATCCTTTATTCTTGGCACAAGAGCTGAAACTCGAAAAGACAGCAATCCAAGATATAGTCAACCGTGTCAAATTCATGAACCTCGCATTCCTAACTTTCTATGCAACAAATAGCATCATGAAAACTGAATTCTGGAAAAACAACTACACCGTGGAACAAGCGGCAAACCGCTGGCAGCAACTTACAAAACGTTTCTTCATAGAGACCCCAGGCAATTACTGGCTTCTCCACCATGTGATGCCCAACTACGACTTGTATTCTCCTAGCTACGTAATCGCTTCAGTAAGAGTAACAGCCATAAAACAGAAACTAGCAAGCGAATTCGGAGAACCGTGGTGGAAAAACCCGCAAGCAGGGAAATACATACGGGAACTAGCCCAGACAAGAGGCGAATTCAACATCAAACAATGGAAACTCGACCCAAACAATTACCTCAAAGAACAAATCATTACGCTGTAATTCACCAGAGCGCCCTATGAGTATCTTTACTCTTTCCAAGGGTCGGCGGTGCTGCTGTAACCTCTCATCTCCCACTAGCCGAGTTCTTGTCTCTCCGTGAACACAAGGTTCCCAACCCACTTTGGGCTTTTGTACGCGCCCTTCTTTGGTACAACTAGGCGTAGCGGTCCGCCGTGTTCAGGCTTCACTTCCGAACCGTTGTGCCTGTGAGCAAGTAGGACATCGTCATCCACGAGTTCTTCGATGGAGAGGCTAATCGTGTAATCCCTCTCGGCCACAACTGTAGCATAATTGGCATTTCCAATAAGTTTTGCCAAGGCTACTGCGTGTCCATATTGCTGGCACTATCTTAAGGTGGGAAAGCGCGAGAATTCCTCATGCAAACAAGAGCCGAAGAGAACTCAGAATTAGAGAATGGAAATCCTATTCTGACTGGCTGAGGAAGTGAATCGTCATAGCCTCCCCTCCAGATTTCGCAGTAGAAACAACAGTATCTTAACAAAGACAGAGTTCCCGAAAATCTCCACAAGCGATACCAACGATGTCACCAAATACGAAAATGTGCTTTCAATAAAAAAGGATCATTGTCAATCACGTATTGTTAACTGGATGTTGATGTCGGCTGGGCAGTCTTGACGATGGTAAAACTGAAAAGTCAAAAAGCCACCTAGTTAGGTAGTGGAGGGGCTGGTTTGACATCAGAGGATAAGAAGCGACACAAAAAGAGCCCATATTACCTCGACTCAGGTGGAGGCTGGGATCTGAGTGGCATATCCACCGGAGCGTCAGCGTCAGATGCAGGCTTAACAATACTTCTTTTGATCCTTATTATGGTAGGCGTTGCGATCTTGGCTTACTTCATTGCATTAGCTTTCGCGAATCTGATCACTTTTGGCGAGGTACACAAAGCTAGCATGTACAGCAAAAAAGTCAGGCGCTACTCGATAGAAGAATGGGAAGGATATAGCTTGGCCAGAAGATTAACAAAGACGAATATCTATTTCTCCGTAGTCCTATTTGTATTTACATCGGAGGAAGCCATCAGGTATGTACTGCACACAGGACCAGCAACGATAGAAATATGGTGGTTCAGGATCGCATGTCTCGCCATCTTCATCATAATCCTTGGAGCCTTTTTTGTGCGGCTCTCAAGATGGCATAACTTCAAATCGACAAGGAACTTTCTTAAAGCTTCCGATGAGATCAGGCAGTGTGAACAAGAAGGCATCGCCTTGTACCGCAAAAAGTAATCTCCAACCAATGCCCACTAGCCATGCCGTGACCTCTTATGACACCACAGGCGCAGAGACAATAATACTCACCAAGTCATTTCCAGCAAAAGAGCAGAAGAAAAAGAGAACAATGTTAGTCTCTTCGATAACGAAGTCACTTCTGAAACCATCTCTTACGACCACCTCCAACTTATTGAGAGCATTCTTGGGCTCCTAATGTTCCTCAGAACGTTAAGCGCATAATTGCAGGTCACGGTCTGCGCTAGTTACCGATGCAGACATGAGCACGCTTTGGTTTTGTCATCATGAACAAGAGGACAGGCGTTTGCGCACTTCTATTTCCTGCGAAGCCGTGGAAGCAGTCGCCTGCTACGCTGCATGTAATCCTGGTACTTTTTCCCAAAGTGATCGAGCATCATTTGCTCCTCGCCATCGATCCTCTTGCAGATTATCAGCAAGGTCAGTACAGAAACGACTAGAATGAGCCAGTCAGCTGCTATCATTCCTGTTGCGAACATAAAAATCAATGACGCAGTGTACATTGGATGTCGGATTCGGTTATATGGTCCCCAAGTGACGAGTTTGTGTTTCGGTCTCATTTCTAGCTTGAATGTCCAGAACACTCCCAGAGTCTTATGGGCCCAAATAAGCAAGACAAGTGATAGCACTGCTAGGATTATCCCAAGCACAATAACCCAGATTGGAGTCGGAAACGGGATTGCACTCCATGTTCGCCACGGCGGGTATGCAATATAGAGAAGCATTGGAACAGCCCAAGCAATCGCCAGCAGATCTTGAATGACGATGTCGCGCTTGCGCTCATACTTGCTACCCCGTAATCGGTACCTTTTACTTCTGAGTTGAGGATCTATTTCCTTCACTTTGTGCTCGTAGTATCCTCTGATGAGTCCAAACGTGAATAAGAGAACCAGCAGAGTCGATCTGAAGAACAGCTCTTCATCAATCTGCATAAACAACTTTTTCAATATCCTCCTTCACGATCAGGAGATTCCTACAACACGATTCTTGACAATCTATCTGCCGGATCTCCTATTTCCTCGATGATACGCGATATATACGCCCAAGAACGGTGGACTGTTATGAGATAGTCGCTGAGGTACATATATTTATCACGTCATTTCGGCAAGAAAGCAGGAAGAAAAGAGAGGAATGTGGGTCTCTTCTATAACAAAGCAAAATCTGGAAGCCTCTCTTGCCAGTGCCGCAAGTCATCAAAACGCTTTGGGCTTCTCGGAATACTTGTCCATATTTGAGTCACCTTGGATCCGATACTTATGCCCTTAGCGCGGATCGCGAACTTATTGGGGTGCGCGCAAACCAGCAGGCTGTTCATACATAGTGTGCTATCTATTTCTTGCCCGCGCGACCTCTCGTAGTGATAAAGGGGATCTTATCTACCTGCCTCCTTTCTGATTTCTGGGTCGTATCATCCTCGGAGGGGATTGTTTGAGTTCTCTTTCATCGAGTTCACGCCCACACATTGGGCACGTTCCTTTTACGTGTAGCCATTCAAGTAGATGAGTCCGGTGAGCTGGGCTCAAACAGTG
>JAHPYV010000008.1 GCA_019058495.1 Promethearchaeati archaeon | reverse complement strand
CTCGAAGTTTAACCTGTCCCTCGCTACCATTATCGCATTCGGGTTAATGACTACGCCAATGGCATTTCTCCCCAATAGCTTGCATTCGACGAGTGTGGTTCCGCTACCAACCATTTGATCTAAGACCAAGTCGCCGGGCTTCGAATATCTTAGTACTACGTTTCTTGGGATGTAGGGTGACCAGTTACCTCTATAGTCGCCTGCGTGAGTGGCCCAGTTTCCTCTGTTGGGAAAGCTCCAGACAGTTTTCTTCTCAGGTTTGTAGTCCTCCGGTGGAGTGAAGCTTGTTATACTCCAGTCGCGTCTGAGTTTTACGCACATATCGCTTATGTCGACTTCTGTTCCATAGTCGTTGATGAACTTGATGTAGTCCTCATGATTTACCTCTTTCATTGAAGTATACATCATTGTTCACTTTCTGTGGAGAACCTATTCGAAGCACCCATCTTGGCGAAGGGGTTACTGATATTTTAGTCCTTCTTATGCTAATTAAGTTATCACAGAATTGTGCCGGAGCTGAAAAATGAAATCTGAGTAGAAAGATCCTGTCAAGATAGAGAAATTAAGGAGCTAACAGAGAGCTTTATGACAACGATAAGAGAATAGTTCACACCTATAGCACACAACTATATTTATCGCAGAGTACAAGTGTGATCAACTTAATAACTCTCACGGAGGAGCGATTTCATTTATGAGTCCATGTTGCTGTTCTGGAGAAAGGGATATCGAAAGCGATGTTCTAGTGGCTGTCTATGAGCATGTAGGCGAAAGGATTCAACTCAGTGAGCTTGCTGACGAATTGTGCATGGACGAAGACGAGTTGAGGTCAACCATTGTGAAGCTGAGCGCGAAAACAACAGTGAAACTCGTCTTCGACAGGAGCACTGGTGAACTAGTAATCGGTGAACCGAAGGGAGTGGAAAAGACAGAAGAAACTGGGGGTACCTGTGCTTATTGCAATTATCCTCTGCCAGAAGGAGCGCACTACTGTCCGAGCTGCGGAAGCTCAGTTGAGTAAGGTAAAGTGCTAGAGAGAGATCACTCTTCTTCGACACTGCAAAACATTTAAGAAATCGTTTCCCTATCCCCATCTGAAACTATCTTAGAGGAGTAGATCAGGCGATGAGTTCATCTGGCGAATACTACCATCGTCATAGGAGATTGAGATACGAGGAACCACCGTACTTTCTGCTAGGGTTGGGTGTACTGCTAATTGGGTGGGGGCTACTCTCTTACATGCATGTAGTGGAAGGATCATACTGGATGGCTTGGGGTGGAGCAATATTAATAATCATATCGCTGGGCGTCTTCTCAACGAGGAGAAGAACGGCGAGTACTGTTCTTGGAACTCTCATGAGTCATGAGGGAGAGAAAGTCAAACTCAGCATGCTGGCCGACGAGCTGGAGATGAGTGAGAAGGAACTGAGATCCGCCATCATTGACCTCAGAGTTGAAGGCAAGGTTAAGGCCGCGTTCGACAAGAACACTGGTGAAGTTATCATCGGTGAACCTAAACCAGTTGGCAGGGCAGTTGCCACAGGATCTGTCTACTGTGCTTTCTGTGGGTACCCCTTGCCTCCAGGGGCACGTTTCTGCCCAAGCTGCGGCAGCTCCATCGAGTAAGAGTGGAATCTCAGCTACCTATTTTCTTTCTTTTTTCTGTGCCTTGACGAAAAACGAGTAGTCAGACTGCTCAGACTCGACTACTTCGAGGCCTGTGTGCTCAAGCATCATCCGAACTTGCTCGAGTGACAGGAAGTCGGCAGCCAGGTGATGAATGAACGCTGACGCTTTCGCAGTCCATTCAACTAGGACGTACATGCCATTCGCCTTCAATACTCGGCTGAACTCTTGGAACGCTTTGTCCAGGTTTTCGAGGTGGTGGAGAGACATCAACGTGACTATGGCGTCGAAGGAGGAATTCTCCAAAGGTAGACTCTCAGCTTTCGCTTCCACCAGTTTTATGCGTTTTGAGAGCCCCTTTTCTTTGATGATTCTAGTTGCGTTTTGAAGGATTTCTCTTGAGGGATCGACTGAGTACACTTTCCCTTTTGCGCCCACTAATCCTGCCAAGTAAATGGCGTTGGCGGCTGACCCTGTTCCAACATCTAGAACTTGAAGTTCGCTCCAATCTTTCATCGCACCTTTTATCTTTTCCGCGAAGAACTCGCCGAAGCCATGCATATCAAACGGGGAGTGAGGCGTCACACCAATCATGTGCTTACCCTTGTGAATCAAGTAAAACATTCGACCTCCAAGAAATCAGACAGAAGTGCCAATCCATGGCATTATCTTACGCCTCGTTTTCATTTAATCATTTTGATGCATTTATCCTACGACATCCGTTGCTAGCAATACCAACCAACCAAATCAGGTGGTGAGTGACAGGTCCCTTGCAATACTCATTGCAAAATCATAAGGATCCAGCAATATTCACAAAAAATATCCAGATATCGAATGGTTAATGCGATTCTTACAACGAACCTCTTAGGAGTATTGATATCTCTTCATCGATCTATGCCCGAAAAACCTCTAACAAAAGGGAGCTGCCCCGTGACGTAACCGCTGCTCCGTATTTGGAGACAGCGGTTATTACGCGGTAAAACGCGAGTACTTTGAGGTTTCAAGAGAATGGCCCTCGAAATATCAGCAATGGGAACAGAGAAGACCTATCAGGAAAACAATGCCTAACCCGCGGACTGACAGAGGTCGACTCATATTGACAGTGCGTATGTTAAACGATATCCTTAATAACTTCAACATACAGAAGATAACGCACGGAAAAACTGGATAAGGTGAGGGAGAACGGGAAAAGCCGCAGGATCGAACATGAAGTGGATTGCCGTAGGAATAATAGTAGTAATAATCGTCGTTGGAGTGGCCGCTGCATATGTTTTGACAACACCACCACCGAAAAAAGACACCTTGATAATCGGAACAACTGACTCAGCCGAAACTGGATTGGACCCCGCCTACGCTTACGACTACTATGGATGGGAGATGATTCAGTCCCTATCATCGGGTCTCGTAGAGTACCGTGCCGGAACGACTACTGGAGCGGTATCCGACATTGTCCCAGCATTGGCAACGTCGTGGTCTGTGTCAACTGATCAACTCGTTTGGACTTTCAACCTGAGACATGGCGTATACTATGAGGGCGGACAGGAATTCAATGCTACAGATGTTAAATACAGCTTCGACAGAGGCAACATAGGCATCAATTCCGTAGATGGCGCATTCCAAGGGATCGGGTACGCAGCCATCGTCAAGAATGTCACCGTTGTAGACAAGTACACGGTTAAATTCTTCCTGTTCAAGCCATTCGGACCATTTCTTTCAATTATGACTGTACCATGCACATACATGGTTGATCCTCTATACGCACCATACAGCCACATAATCAACTACACAGCTGGAGACGCAAGACATAGCTACCCCGGTGGCCTAGGTCCATATCTCCTTAGCAGCTGGAGCAGGACAGCAGGAAAAGATGTCCAGTACAAACTCGTCGCCAACCCGAACTACTGGAATGCAAGCGGAGGTTACCCAAAGACCAAGAACATCATAATAACGATGTATGCAGATTCTACGTCACTCGCGTTAGCCATATCCGCAGGCGATGTTGACATAGCGTTCCGACAGCTAACAGTTGACCAGATAACCTCTCTATCTACTAGATCAGGGCTTCACCTCTGGAGTGAACCAGGACCTTTCATACAATATCTAGTCTTTCAAGAGAAAACAGGGTTCACATTCAACGATACACAACTGAGGATTGCAGTTGCATCAGCAATTAACAGAACCCTGATTGTTTCAACAGTGTACTCTGGTCTGGCACAAGAACTGTACAGCATGATACCAAATGGAATGACGTTCCACAGAGATATCTTCAACGTAGCTGGAGGAGCAAACTTCAACTACACCCGCACACAAGAGATACTCAAAGCAAAGGGCTATACTAGCACAAACAAGTTTACGTTTAACTTGTACTATGAGACTTCTGGTCACTACCCACAGAGCGCACAACTAGCATTAGTTCTAAAGTCCTCGATTGAAGCAGCAGCTCATGGAAATATAACAGTAAACCTCAATGGCTTAGATTGGCCGGCAATGGGTTCCGCTCGAAGAGCGGAAACTATGGATGCTTATATAATGGGCTGGTACCCTGACTACATAGAAGCGGATGACTACATACAACCCTTCTACCAGACTGTTGGCAACGGCTGGCTACACTGCCACTACAGCAGCGCGTTGATGGATCAATATATCGACTGGTCTCGCTTCAACACAACAGCTCCTGGCCGAGACTACAACTACTACTGGATTCAGAACCAGAGCGTGATCGATTGCCCAATGGTTCCAATGTACCAGTACGGTTCGTTTGCCGTGGCCAAGACATCCGTCGCAGGAATTGTGCTTGATATCACAATGAACTGGCGAAACTGGTTACCCTATCCGACGGCATGAAATCATCTATATTAGATAGTAAACATCAATTGGAGGAGAGCGTGAGTCTGAATAATAAGATTCATTAACTTCTTCCCTTTTTTTTGGACTATTTAGTTTGCAGGGAACTGACTTGCACATCGGACGGTGCTAACAACAATGGGTTTGCGGTCATACATTGCCATGAGAATTATACTCATGATTCCCATGATAATGTTTCTAATCTCAATTGTGTTCTTGATCGTCAGAGTCCTGCCAGGCGATCCTGTCTTGCTTCATTTTGAGAAAAAGGCTACCGAGGAGCAACTCCAGCTAATGAGGCAAACTCTCGGTCTGAATGCGCCGATATGGGTTCAATATTTAAATTATGTCGTAGGGTTTTTTACAGGAAACCTCGGTTTATCGATGCAGGATTATAGCCCGGTATCGCAACAGATTTTCTCCGCGTTCCCTGCAACGCTTGAACTGGCTATCTATGCAATCATTATTGCTGTTTTGATTGGGGTATTCTTTGGGTCTAGGGGAGCTGAATCATACAACAAGCCTGTAGATCATCTTTTCAGGATGTCCGGGATAATTTCGTATTCGATCCCTGTCTTCTTTCTTGGTATGATATTTATATTGATCTTCTCTGTCTGGCTTGGCTTATTTCCTGCTGGAGGTAGATTCTATCCGGGAGGAGAACCCCAAGGATTGAATGTTACTCTTTCTATGCCAGGTGCGGGTTTCGCCCTAGGATTCATATTGCCGTCCTTGGTGATCGCATTGCCTTTCACTGTAAGCTTCCTAATGTCGAGAAAGTGGCACGCTCCCCCGAAGACATTCGATTTCCTCTTAGTATTTATGGCGTTCGTTGCAAGCACAATAGTGTATGCGATATTGGCAGCCTTCATTCCAAACATAATTGCAGCGTCATTGGTAGGTCTGATCCCACTCGCATGTGTCTTGACGTTATTAATCCAGAGGCGCGGTAGATTCATGATACAGGATCTGAAGATTCTGATTCCACTCTTTGTGGTGAGCTTTCTTGTTTATGGATTTGCTCCAGGGTTGCTGCCGCTTCTTTTGCTGTCATATTTCGTAGGGTTGCTGCCATCATATGTTTTTCTCAGAATGATGAAGAAAAGTGAAATTGGGTCTCAGAAGATAGCCTTATCGGTCATGCTCAAAGTTTTGTTCATACTCTGGATCCAGATGCTGCTGGCGGTCTTAATTTGGAGCTTACCCACTTATGGAGTAACTGGAGACCGGCTGACGCTACTAGAGTTGTATTACTTGGTCGAATTGATATTATCATTAATGTACCTTGAAACTCATTCAAGAAGGAAAATACCACTTCGGACAAAGAATCTGCTAATTTCCCTCGCGGCGTTGTCTTTGGTCTGGTTCATTTTTGTGTTAATTGGCTCGTTGTCCATTTCGGCAGGTGGACTTCATGTCAGAACAGGCTTGTTTACAATTGACAGTATTCTGGAGGGAAGTGTCTACGACTTTGTTCAATCTGTAAGATATCTATTCTTGCCAGCCTTGACGCTTGGAATAGTTCTGTCTGGTGTTTTTCTGCGTTTGACAAGAACAAATATGATTGAAACTCTTCGGCTTGACTATGTCACAGCAGCGAAAGCAAGGGGACTCAAGAGGAGAACAGTGACCTACGCGTACGCCTTTAGAAACGCATTCTTGCCAGTCCTGACTATGATAGGTCTCCAGTTTGCCGCGCTTCTTGGAGGAGCAATTCTAACTGAAACCACTTTTTCGTGGCCAGGCTTGGGAAGATACCTTGTTGACCGCATCAACTTCCGTGACTACACTGCAATAGAAGGGGCAGTTGTCATCTTCGGCGTGCTTGTGATGGTCGTGAGCTTAATGGTCGATCTACTCTACGCTTACCTAGATCCGAGAATCAGGCTTTAGGAGTATCGAATCATGGAAAAAAACAAACGAAAACAATCATTTCTAGGGAGGATAACTGGCATCACTTCATTGGCGAGAAGAGGATTTTCGGGCTGGATGGTAATCATTGGGCTGGTCATAGTACTTTCTCTTGTCGTGATGACTCTGCTTGCCCCGTGGATAGCTCCATATGACCCTTCCAAGATAAACGTAGGACCGCGGCTAATCGCTCCCAATCCTCAGTATCCTCTAGGTACAACAAGTTCTGGACAGGACATGTTAAGCAGGATAGAGTATGGCGGAGGAATTATGCTTCAAGTCTCGATCCTCTCAGTTGCTGTCTGTCTAGCCATAGGTATGCCTCTTGGATTGTTCTCTTCATATATAGGAGGGAAAGTTGACAGAGTCCTGAGCCTCTTCATGGATACCTTGTATGCGTTTCCTGGTTTGGTACTAGCAATCGCTATTGCCGCAGTGCTTGGAAGAGGTGTCGTCAATATGGCTCTCGCAATCGCTGTGGTTTACATACCTTCGTATTTCAGGGTTATTCGGAGTCAAGTGCTAACCATAAAGGAGATCCCTTATACGGAGGCTGCACGTTCAATAGGAGCAAAGAGCAGAACCATTCTCTTCAGTTATATTATGCCCAATGTAGTCCCTTCGATCATTACAGTGGCGACCATCAACTTCGCGGATGCAATCCTCACTGCAGCAGGATTAACCTTTGTTGGTCTAGGCCTTGAGATCAACGTGCCTGACTGGGGACGTGATCTCACGGATGGTCGAGCTCTTCTCGCGTCCGGTTCATGGTGGGTCATCGTCTTTCCCGGAATCATGATCGTTCTGCTAGCCATGGGCTTCACGTTGGTGGGTGAAGGATTAGGTGAGCTTTTTAATCCCAAGCTTCAGTTGAGAGGCGGCTAGTTTTCTATGACATCACAATTGCTTAGCGTAGAAGATTTGACGGTATACTATAAGACGAGGCTAGGCGATGTTCGTGCAGTTGAAGACATGTCTTTCTCTCTCGCGAATTCTGAGATATTGGGGTTGGTCGGTGAATCAGGCTCAGGTAAATCCACATTGGGGTTAGCACTGATCCGCCTTGTGCCACCGCCTGGCAGGATAATTAGCGGGAGCATCTTGCTCAAGAATAAGAACATCTTGAACTATTATGAAGAAGAGATGCGCAATCTTCGAGGGCGGCAAGTATCATTTGTTTTCCAAGATCCTATGATGTCTTTGAATCCAGTCAAAAAGGTCGGAGATCACTTCATCGAATTAATAAGGACTCATAATCCGGCAGTCACAAAGGATGAGGCGCGTGCACGCGCCGAGAAGGTTTTGAGTAGTGTTGGTATTACTTCTGAGCGAATCGATGACTATCCACACCAGCTAAGCGGGGGAATGAGGCAGCGTGTAATGATAGCTTTGGCGATAACATTGAGTCCAAGCTTGATAATTGCGGACGAACCTACTACTGCATTGGATGTTATTGTGCAGGCGAAGATACTTGGATTACTGCAGAGCCTGAGAGACCGTTTCAAGATGTCGCTGATCCTAATAACACACGACCTGAGCATTGTTCTTGAGAGATGTGATAGAGTCGTTGTGATGTACGCTGGACAGCTTGTCGAGAGCGCCACTGCCGTTGATCTACATGACCATCCATTCCATCCGTATACTCAGAAGCTTCTTACGACAATACCTAATATCGAACTGACTGATCAGCGACTTGAAGCAATAGCAGGCAACCCACCTGACATGCTTCACCCACCTAATGGGTGCCGATTCTGGCCCCGATGTACCCAAGTAATGAATAAGTGTCGGGAGAAGAGTGTTCCATTGTTCGAGACGGGGAAGAACCACGTTACGCGCTGTTTCCTATACGGAGGATGAGACAATTGACTAAGGCTGAAGTCGTTCGGGTGGAGCACTTAATAAAATACTTCCCAGTGGAAAAAGGCTTCTTGGAAAAGCTTTTTGCTAAGACTAGACGATTCGTTAGGGCCGTCGATGACATAAGTTTCTCGATCAGCAAAGGCGAAGTCTTTACACTAGCTGGTGAGAGTGGCTGCGGCAAGACAACGACAGGCAGACTGGTCACTAGACTCCTTGCGCCAACTTCGGGTAGGATATTCTTCGAAGGATCTGATATCACCAAACTGAAACCCGGAAAAATCAGGTTGCTAAGAAGAGAGTTTCAGCTGATATTTCAGGATCCTTACGCCTCTTTGAGTCCCCGCATGAGAATTGGAGACGCCGTAGGTCACTCTCTTAAGATTTTTCATGTGGCAAGAAAAAGGAAAGAGAGACGACAAAAAGTTGAGAAAATGCTTGAACGCGTCGGCTTGATACCAGGAGACCAGTTCTATGATGTCTATCCACATCAATTGAGTGGAGGGCAAAGGCAACGTGCGGCTATAGCTAGGTCACTTATTCTTGAACCTAGCCTGATCGTTGCAGATGAACCAGTTTCCATGATTGACGTCTCGATCAGGACGACGGTAATTGATTTGTTGATGGCTCTGAGAAAGGAACTTGGTTTAACTTATCTCTTCATTACGCATGATCTGGCAGTTGCAAAATACATTTCCGACAGGATTGCGATAATGTATCTCGGCAAGATAATTGAGATGGGGGACAAGAACGAGATCTTTTCTAAGCCTCTCCATCCTTATACTAAAGCTCTGCTTTCAGCGATACCCGTCCCTGATCCAAAACGCAAACGAAAGGGAGTTGAACTTAAAGGAGAGGTGCCGTCGGCAATAGATATTCCACCTGGATGTCGCTTTCGCCCACGGTGCCAGTCTGTCTCGGGGAAGTGCAACGAGCAGGAACCAGAACTAGTTGAGGTACGACCTAATCACTACGTAGCATGTCATGTCGCGTACACGGAAAAGGAGTGAAAGCTTGAGACTCCAATCTTCCTCATCTATATCGGTTGATCCTGAAGTTACAAGTCATCACACTAGAAACCGATCATTGTAGGCTTATATTCTTTGAATAGGAAGCGAGAGATCACATAGCGCTGCACTTGCGATGTTCCCTCGTAAATCGAGTAAAGTTTCGCGTCCCTGAAGAGCTTGGCGATCGCGTAGCTCTCAAGATAACCTCTTCCTCCATAGATCTGAAGCGCATCAGTTGCGATCTTCATCGAGTCTTCGGCACCCACAAGTTTCGCGCAACTAGAAGCTATGTTGTCCTCCTGACCGTGATCCAGGCCCCATGCGGCCTTCCAAGTTAGTAGTCTTATTGCTTCGATGCGAGCGTACATGTCTGCAATCATGTCTTGGATCGCTTGAAAACTCGAGATCTTGTGTTCAAAGGCATCTCTTTGTTTCGCATAGTTTATTGCGTACTCCATTGCTGACCTTGCGAGTCCAGTGGCCATTGCTCCAATTGCTGGCCTGGTATGCATGAACGTCATCATTGCCAAGAGAAATCCACCTCCTTCTCCGCCAATGAGATTCTCACCTGGTACACGAACATCTTTGAGCTTCACAGCGGCTGTGTCAGAAGCACGATGTCCAAGCTTCTCAAGTGGCTTAGATGTGGATAACCCCTCAGTCCCACGCGGAACAACGAATCCCGATATTCCTTCATGGCGCATTGTGCCCTTCTTTCGCGCGAAGATAACATATTGATCCGCAAAGTCGCCGTTGGTTATGAAGAACTTGTTACCGTTCAAGAGATAGTTTCCTCCATCTCGGTCGTAGGTAGCTTGGATGCCTGCGACATCTGACCCCATGCCGGACTCGCTTGTGGCGAATGCCGCAAGCCGAAGTTTTTCGGTGAATGGGGCTAGAAATTTCCGTTTCTGAGCCTCGTTTCCGCCAAGGATTATTGGCATTAGTCCGAGATCGTTCACATATATTGTTGTAGTCATACCTGCGCAGGCTGCAGCCATTTCTTCTACGACAATTACTGATTCCATTGTGCCGTGTCCTGGCCCACCGTACTTCTTTGGAATGCTTAGATTCATTAATCCAGCCTTGAATGCTTTTTCTATTACTTCGCGGGGAAACTCTCCGCTGCGATCATATTTCTTTGCTACGGGGAGTATTTCTTCGAGTGCGAATTTCCGTGCCTTGTCTCGCAACGCAATTTGTTCTTCAGTTAACTGAAAATCTATCATACTTAGCCCAACCTCTAACCTCGATACAACAAATACTGATGTCCTACTGTTGGATGATGTCTACTGGTTACACGTCCAAGTGTTTCGCTGGTGTTATTAATTCTTCTGTGATCGATTTTGCGCAACGGTCCTCGTAGTCAAAAAAGGAGTGTACGTCCTTCAGCAAGAGTGACTTATCTATTTCCGTGGTTATCCTTCGAATATGTCCTTGATGAATTCGTGGGCCATGTTGAAAACCCTCAGGTTTCCTTTCCAGTTGTCTATCTCTTCTTTGAATGTATCGTAGAATGCTTGCGTGAATCGCTCGAGTTTCACTCTGAAGATTTGGCGGTACTGTGTCGAGATAACAACTGAGATTATGTTGGGCGCCTCAGCAAACATGAATTTCACGTCCCCATGGTCAACGAATCTTAGTCCACCTTCGCTTCTCGTTGTTTCCTTTATTATTGAGGATATGGCTGTGAGGGCACTCGTTAGGAGACTAGCGTCGCTTTGCATTCCTCTGAACTTGTGTTCAAAGACGCAACTTCCCTCCTGCATGAATACGTATACTCCCAGCAACTCGTCGAAAATATCAAGACCTTCTCCTTCCCCAACAGGTTTTTCCTCAGTTCTTCTGTACTCAGTTACCTTGGGTAGACCCAGAATTCTTGCTTCCTTGAAGTTCAGTCTCTCCCTACCTTTCTCATCCATGGTCGGCAGTACCTGAATCGGGTTACCTTTGTTCCAATTCCAGAGTTCAAGAAAGCATTTACATGCGTCAGGCTTCGCTGTCTTAACCCAAACATCGACATACTTGCTGAAGAAGTAGAGCTTACTATCGCCATAGTCCAGTTTCAAGTTGGTTTCCTTTTCCAGCCACCAGTCGGTAAGCAGATCTGAGTCATATCCGTCCTTCGCCATAATGATTGCTGTGCTTGGAAAAAGGTGTTCTCCATCTGAGTTTGGGTCGAGTTTCACCATGAACCCATCTCCGAAGTCTTCACATGCCTTGATGAAGAGGTCGAAATCCTTCAGGTGACACACACCGTCGACGATCTTTACAAAGGTGACCTCATTGTTGTAAGCATGTCTTGTTTCTGTTAGCTTCAGTAGCTTGTACTTCTTTGGAATGTTCTTTTCTCCACCAAAAACGACTACATCAATACTATGCTTTTCCCCCTTGCTTCCTGCAAGAGTCTGATTGTAGGAGACCCTTCCTCTGCCCCCAAACTTGTCATCGCACCATTTCTTTGCGCTTTCCACATAACTCAAGTTGGTTTGTACACGCCCCTGCGATTCCTGTAATCTGTTACGATAGACACAGGTTCCACTCAACCGACCAAACTGCAAACTCCAGATCGGACAAATTAAAGTACAGCGTGGGATTTTCATAAGTCTTTCTAGAGAAATGGAGCCTGGCCCGCACTCGATTGAGAAAATAGCAATAATTAAGACGATTCAGGCAAGATAGAAAATCTTTCGCTTGCAGTTATTATCTATAAATGAACTCCAACTCTGCCTTTGCCGACTTCCCTGTATGAACCTCATTAAATCTTCTCTCTATTAGGCTTCTGAATCTTCTCTCTATTTCGTAGCCTATCGTGTTTCTACTTAGTTCCGATGCTACCTTGAGGGTAGTTCCAGTACCGAGGAATGGGTCGAGAACTATGTCGCCTGCAACTGAGAACATTCTGATCAATCTACTCGGTATTTCCTCAGGAAATGCAGCTACTCTCTTCTCAACCTCTGAGAGATACTGTTTCATGCCGATTACCTCCCAGATTTGTGTGAACCATCTGTCCCGTTCTTCCTTCGTGTACCTGCTCGCGTACCTCGTCGGATCCTTTCTCTTGAACTGTCTTGGACTACCTTTTCTGAGAATTAGGATGAACTCGCAATCAATCGTAACATAAGCGTTGGGAGGCAACATGCCTGAGCCTAGAAATGCCCCTTTCCCTTTATACATCGGCTTAGTTGTAGGCTTCTTCCAGAGAATATACGGAAGCGTAAAGAAACCTATCTTCTCGCATTGTTCTACAATTCTCACATGATTGGGGAAAAGCCTGAAAACGCCATTTACTTTTCTCGTGGCATCACCTATGTTGATGCAGGCGAGTCCACCATCAACCAACACTCTGTGGGTTTCCTTCCACACCTTAGCGAGATCATCATGCATTGCGTCATAGATCCTGCTAACTAGTTCCTGTCGCCTAGTATTGTTCAGCTCTTCCTCCAATTCATGCCACAAACTATCTATCTGATCATCAAGCTCTCTGAATTGTTTGTCCCACATCTCAATCATCGGATATGGAGGGGATGTAATCATTAAGTGCACCGACTCATTCTCGATGTCGAGCATACGCTTGTTGTCGCCAAAAATGACCCGATGTCGAGTTTCCAAAACAGGATCATTCAAATCTTAGACTCACTTCCCCGAGCAATCATCGTCGCTTTACCCGTGATGTGACCAATCACTTGGAGCTGATCTAGTCTGGGTCATAGCGATTATTATAGTTCCTCCCCATTATTACAACATTCCATTCCACGTCGGAGACACCATAAATCGATCATAGATGGTGAAAGTCTCTCGATATACTCACCAACAGACCAAGCAGTTTCCTAACCTTCCAGAAAACAATGGTGAAATAAGGGAAATACAACAACCGAAGAGACGAAAGCGACAAGATTATGAACACTTTATCCACATTATAATGTTTAGGGAGACAAGAAGCCGATCGATACATCCACTGTGGATGAATCCGTATTAAACAGATAAAGGCAGACAAGGCATAGAAATAGTTTGTTTAGGATGGTTAGTGTATGGAAGAGGAACGAATCTACTGCATGTATTGTGGTGCAAGGATTGTCCCTGGTGCAGCGTTCTGCAGAATATGTGGTGCTCCAGTAAAGAAACATGCGGAAGCCATCCCGCGGCCAGAACCTCTGGGGGAACCCATTCCACGTGAGCGCACACCGAGCGAGGAGACGATCCCGTCGGAGCCCTCTGAGCCGCAGATGGAGTATCCGCCACAAGAAGCGGCAACTGAAGAACCAGAGATTACGGAGCCAGAAGCGCCGGAATCAGCTCTGCTGCATGTGCGAGAACCTACTGAAACCGTTCCCGTGTCCGCGCCTCTCTTTGACCCCCGTCGCTTATATTATGTCCTTGATCGGGATTGGTGGGGCTTCGGCGCTGGGAGCCTATACGATGAGAAGGGCAATACCATTGGTCATCTTTATCGGCGAGTCATTTCAGTAAGGCGATCAATCGAGTTTCGTGAAGCAGACGGCGTGACGGTATCCGCTGTCATTCACAAGAAACTTGTCTCAAGAGATGTCATGGATATTGAGATTGGTCATGAGCTCACTTTTGCCAGAGTCAAATTGAAGATTCATCAAATCGCAAACCCAGCAATTTGGGTTGAGGATCACAAAGGATACGAAATCCTTTCTGGAGAAGGTGACTTCGAGAATTACAGCTTCACGGTGTACGACAAATCTAGAAACGTAGTGGCCGAGATAGACAAAGCTGAAAAATGGAAGCACATCTTCGCTACTGGAACTGGATTTGACATTAAGAACAAATACGCTATCGTCATCCGCCCTGACTCGGAATTCGACCGCCGATTTATAGTGCCGCTTGCAATCGCAGTCGAGGAGGCTCTCCACGAAGAGCGAAAAGGTCGATAGCTTAATATCTCGATCCAAAGATTCCTCTGTGCCTACCGAGGAAGTGCATTAATATCTTGAGGCTCTGCTATTTACTTTCATTGTTAGCTACGTCTAAGCTTATCTAACGACTGTAATAAGACAAGCTGTCAAACAGAAGTTGTGGAGGTATCTTTGCCCGTGGAAAATGGTTCTGATCGTTTCTGCCAGTACTGTGGAGCAAGGCTTAAGCCGGGCGCGAGCTTTTGTAATGCGTGCGGCAATCCCATCAGAGAATACAAAGCTGCTCCAAATCCTGCTGTATTAGTACAGCCGCGACCTATCCTCACGCAAACAGTGATGTCACTCTTTGATCCGCGTCGCCGCTACTATACAGTTAAGAGGGAATGGTGGACATGGGGTTCTGGCGATATCTATGATGAGAGGGGAATTGTCATTGGACACATGAGCCGCCGGGTATTCTCAATTCGCGAAGCAATAGAGTTTCGTGAAGCAAACAATAGAACAACATCGGCACTGATTCACAGGAAACTCATGGCCATCAGGGACACCTTTGAGATCAAGGACAGTCAAGAGCAACTCCTTGCCCGCGTTAAGCAGAAGATATTCGCCCCAATACATCCTGTTATGTGGTTAGAAGATCCTGCTGAAAAGAAGATTTTGGAAGCGCAGGGCAACTTCCTCGGTTTTAGCTTTAGGATCCATGATATGGCTGGAATGCCTGTCGCCGACATTGACAAGACTGACAAATGGAAGGATATCTTCGTCGGTGGAAGCATCTTGGACTACAGTCAACATTACTCGATAGTCATTAATACCGATATTGATCGACGCCTCATCGTGCCTCTGGCAATCGCAATTGATGAAGCAATTCATGAAGAACGAAAACGACATCGATAAGTTGACTATGAGATCTCAGTAAGGAGGCATGCCGGGAATCCCGCGAGATATTAAAGATGAAGAGCTCGAGGACAAGCTTCGGGAACTTCGAGAGCAGAAGACACGCTTGTCTGAGGCCTACGTATCAGGCAGGATCCCTCAGGATGTGTACAAGAAGACCATCATGAAAGTTGAAAATGAGATTGCGGACTTGCAGAAGGAAATCAAGCGAAAAGCTACCCGCATGTGATACCTCCTTCTTCACATTCATTTGCTTTTTCTTCACTCAGCACATTCAGTCTCGGTTAACGACTTAATGAATGCCCAAATACCCGCACAGGGTCGATCCCCAGTACGTCATCATAGAACCTAGCAATTTGGTTTGTCATCCTTCGATTCGTTTCTCTCATAGCAGTAGTGTGCGCATTCTGTGGAATCGAAGCCGAACAAGATCTATAGTTAGCTATTCTTTCTTCAAAGAACTCTCTTAGCCACAAGACAACCACATGTCCCAGGATAGCATCGGCATCTCTGTTTTTCTCAATTGATGTCATTACGTAGCTGCTTCTCGCCTTGATTCCAGCCTCACCCAGCGTTTCGTATATGTGTTTTATTTCGTCTTCGACAACATCATCTTCGGTTGGAGGCCTCATTTCCTCAAAAATGGATTCCTCCGCGCTCATTACATGTCGTTGCTCATGCCAGCAGTCCACCTTCAGATTTAACTCGTCAATGCTTTCGAAGTACCATTTTGTAAAGGCGACGAATTTGAAGTACATCCTTCCGTTCCATGCATAAGTCACCCCTGAGAAGAGGTTTGATGCCGGGTCCTCAGGGCATCTGAAGGCGGGAATAGTTTTGTGATCAAGTTCAAGAAAAACAGTCTTGTCGATGGACCAGCCTGCGCGAACCCACTTGTCGATAAGCACAGGGTCAAGGTTCCTAATGAAAGAAGTGTTCAATGGATAGATTATGAACTTGAAACCAAGATTTACAAGGACATAGTTCTTATGGAATATAATGTTCCTTGGCAATTAATTCACCATTAGCAATTGAGAAGAATTCCCGCGTCTCTTGGGTCAACCAATTGCATTGCTAGAATGAAGCATTCTTTTCATAGTGGTATTCTCCAGTCGAGTGTCGGTGTTCTGTAGCCCACTTTGAATACTATTCCTCCTCTTCGTTTGTGTTCAGCTCCTCTGATAGTTTTCTCAACGTCCAGAACCGTTTCTACTTGGATCTTTAGCGCATCAGCTATTTCTACGGGTCTCATGAAATGCTCTAATCCGAAGAGGATCAAGTCCAGTTGGTCATACTTCATTCCGATTTCTGCTTCCGCGGTTTGATCCTTCCAAAGCCCAGGAGATGAAGGCTTGGTGGTGATAACTTGTGGCACGCCCAAGTACTTGGCGAGTGCTCTGACCTGCGTTTTGTAGAGATCGGCAATCGGTAAGATGTCTGTGCCTCCGTCGCCATACTTAGTGAAGTATCCGATCAGGAACTCACTTTTGTCGCCAGATCCGACCACTATTCGATTGGTCTCATTGGCAGCCATGAAGAGATTAATCATTCGAATTCTTGCCTTGATATTGCCGATTGTATTGCGCTTCCTAAACTCGGGATCAGCATCTGCGTTACCTGTGGAGGGGAGCAATGGGAGATTTTCCTTGACTGCGTCCACCGCACGAGTGATGTCGACTACCTTATAGGGTATCTTGAATTTCTCAACAACAAGTAGCGCATGTTCTTTGTCCTGTGGGCTGCTCTCTCTGTGGGGCATTATCAACGCGAGAAGGTTCTCCAACTGTGTGGCCTTCGAGCAGAGGGCGGCTATCGTTGAGCTGTCGAGACCTCCTGACAAGCCGAAAACGAACCCTTTTCGCTCACTCTCCGAAAGCCGCGTTTGGAGAAACTTCACGATCCTTTTCTCAACTGATTCAAAATCAATCCCCAAGGAACTCGCGTTTAACAAGCTTTCGACCACCACTACGTTCTTATCTTCCCGGATAGGTAATGACGTCGACTCCCTGCTATAATCTTATCTCCTTCTCCAACCATTCGATGTGCTCATGTTTTCTTCTCCAGAAGAGATCCTCCCAAATGTAATGAAAAGCCAGCGCTTCCCAGTCTTTGTACTTATGGCGGAAGAATCCGAGCATTCTCTCCGCTGGAACCGATTTCTTGTTAAAGATGATTCTCGACATTATTTTTCGTTCCCATGGTGGAATTGTTTCCAGAGTATTGCAGAAATAGAAGCCTTCGAAGAGTAAGCCTCCCGCTGAGACGGGGCCGATGCCGTACAGGCTGAGGAGTTGCTCTCTTGTTTTGTCCCTGCTCATGTGCCTTAAGGCCAATTCATCTATTTCTTTGTTAACAAATTGCTGAGCAATCCTAATTAGGAATCTTGCTCTGTAGCCGAGCTTCAAGTTTCTCAGTTCTTGCTCTGTTGTCATTGCCATAGTACTTGCCTCCCAGAATGCTGAAAGGATTTTTCCTTCAAATTCGATCTTCTTTCCATATCTGTGGAACATGTTTTCAAGCATTTGAACTGTCCGCCTGACAGTTGCATTTTGAAGGACGATGAAAACGATCAATATTTCGTAGAGAGAACTTGCCGCTATTGGTTTCATTCCTTTCCATTTTTGCGCAGCTGGACCTAAGACTCTGTCATCCTTGAATTTCTCATAGAACTCCGATATGTCAGAGTCAAAATTGAATCGCCATCTAATCTCGGGAATCAAATTGGCGATAAAATCCTTTGATAGTGCATTGCGGGAGTAAACCTTTATCTTTATTCTGGGTTCATCGATGGTTCCAATGTTTTTGAATTTCAATCCTAGTTCTTGTTCTTTCCAGATCATGCTTATCCAGAAATTGTCTTCTTCCCAAGCAGTATCTGAAGATGGGAAATGAGATGGCTTGTGAAAATTAGCGTTGAAGTTGTATGGAGGCTTAGGTTGTAGCTCCAGGACAGCCATATTCCCCAAACCAATGATCTTGGACATTGCATTATCATCACAGATAGGGACACTGAACATATTTACGAATATCGTTCGTCTATGATTGCATTCTTTCGATCCGGCACCACCCCGAGTTCTTTTGGACAATTTACCGTTAAGACTAAATCCTCAAGACTCCAAGATATCACCAGTTCCCTTCTGAAGGAGGAGGATCGTCTTGGCTGATGAGTACATTCAGGTTTACACGACGACTGGCAGCAAGGAGGATGTTGAGAAGATAGCTAAACTTCTGGTAGAGCAGATGTTGGCTGGTTGCGTTCAAGTGGTTGGGCCAATATCCAGTACATATTGGTGGGAAGAAAATATCGAAGCCGCCCAAGAGTGGCTTTGCATCATCAAGACTAAGAGAATACTTTTCGAGAAGTTGAGCGCGGCCATTCAAGTAGTTCACCCATACAGAGTCCCAGAGGTTACTGCAGTTCCGATTGTTGCAGGCAGCAAAGACTACTTGGATTGGCTTCAGAGTGTCCTTACCAAAATGAAATAAGATGACACGGTATTCATTAGTATCAGTGGAGAAGTGAGCTAATTTGTGTCCCAAGCCTGAGAATCGTGCAGAAATGGAAGACAGTGAATCTACAAAATCCTTGAAAGTCATGCTTGTTCAGATGACTCCGACCCTCGCAGACAAGGAAGCTAACTTCAACGTCTTCAAGAAGTTCATCAATAGAGCGAAGAGCGAAGGTGTCAACCTTGTGGTTTTTCCCGAGCTTAGTACAACGGGATATTTGAATTATGACTCGTTCTACAGGTTGGCTGAGCCGATACCTGGACCTTTTACGTCGAAGATCGCTGAACTTCTCCGGGGAACAACAGTTCATGTTGTTTTTGGCATGCCCGAAGCGAGCACGGAAGTTGGGGGTGCGCTCTACAACAGTGCCGTTTTGGTCGGTGGAAAGAGGGGGTTGATTGGGAAGTACAGGAAGCTGTTTCTCCCTGGGCATAGTGTTTTTGACGAGAAACGTTATTTCACGCCTGGATCTAAGGCTGAGATTTTCTCAACATGCCTCGGAGACATTGGGCTCGCAATATGCTATGATCTCTATTTCCCTGAATTAGCTCGTCTATATGCAATGAAGGGAGCGCAGATCTTAGTGTACCCCACAACTTCGCCAAGTGCGCGGAGAGACTTCTTTGAGGCTCTCACCAAAGCTAGGGCAATAGAAAACGGTGTTTTTGTGATCCTGTGTAACCGGGCAGGAGTAGAAGAAGGCTTGATGTATTGGGGAGGATCGCATATAGTCTCGCCTTCTGGAGTCGTCGTTGCCAAAGCAAAGTATGATGAAGACGATGTTGTCGTTGCTGAGTTGGATCTCGGTGAAGTCAATAGGGCTCGACCTTTCCTTCCAATGCTCTCAAAAGATACCCGCCATGAACTCTATGATGAGCTGCTCAAGCAACATGAGGAGACGCGTTCGCAAAACATGGAAGATGAAGACTGACTGAATCTTAGGCTTCGATTGGTAGATGTAGGTTTTAATATCTGAATTGAATTCTTATAGCAAGTTATCTCTTGGTTTCTTGTTGAGGCGAATGAAGATAATGACAGAACATTGGGACGAAATTCTCATGGGAGAACATAGAGTGATGGAGAAAGTTCTCACCGTACTTGTAGGCCAAGCGAAGAAGCTGGTTGATGGCGGCGACGGTGCCAAAGAGGCTCGTGGAAGAATAGCTAAGTCCCTAGACTTCTATGAAACCTTCATGGACAGATGCCATAATATGAAGGAGGAAAAAGTCCTCTTCCCAAAACTTGAGCAACGTGGCATTCCTAAGGAAGGCGGACCTATAGGAGTCATGTTCATCGAGCACCAGAAAGAGAGAGAATTCCTCAAGGCAATCAAAGTAAGCTTAGGTGCGGACGAATCAGAATCCGTCCTAAACAAATCCAAAGACTTCGCGGAACTAGTGAAGGATCATGTGTGGAAGGAGGATGACACACTTTATCCAATGGGAAAAAAGGTGCTGAGTGAAAGCGACGCCCAGAAGCTCGTAACCGGCTTTGACGGGATCGAGAAGGAGTTGGGTAAAGGTGTGCATGAGAGATATCATGAATTGGCAGAGAAACTCGTCAACGGAACATGCATAGAACCTCTGATCAAGAATCTATCGACTGAAGTCTTGAGTGCGATACTTGATACTCTTCCAGTTGAAGTCACATTCATCGATGCTGAAGACATCCTAGCCTACTTCAACAAGGTGAATGAAAAAAAGTATTTTGCAAGGCCTAGAGCCGCCATTGGCAGGAAAGTACAAAAATGCCACCCGCAGAAAAGCATCCAAACCGTCAACAAGCTGCTAGATGATCTCAGAAATGGGAAGAAAGACGTCGCTGAATCTTGGATCGACATCAAAGGAAGGAAAGTCCACATCAGATACTTCGCCGTGAGAGATTCGCATGGAAAGTACCTTGGAACCATGGAAGTTGTACAAGACATAACCGACATCAAGAAACTTGAAGGAGAGAAACGAATAATAAAGTAACGAAGTACTACTCGTTCAAGCCCTTGAAGGCGCCCGCAAACTGCAGTTTCTTCAACAGCAAAGATTCTTTATCTCCAAGAAGTCTGTGGCTTTCGCCGGCATTGGCTCAAAAGAAGAACTAGATTAGAACACCCTCCGATCTCCACGCCATCAACCGTCTACACCTAAACCGCGGCAAAGTCAAGTCACTCACGCACATCTATTCTTTGTACCGGCGATCTATGATTGAGTGAATTGGCAGGATGAGCAGCCAAAAGAATAACATGAAAGAAGCGGTCCAAGGTGCGAATATCGAAGCAACAATGAAAATTGGTATCGAAAAGATGAAGACAAGTGGCGAAGCTAGGTAACGAAGGCTTAGCCGCCCTATTGACTTCTGATCCAGTCTTCTGTCCACAAGGCGATGGTTACTTGATGCATGTCTCCACATCAGACTTAAGGAGAGCCCAGTTGCGGCAAAGAATGCCGCAGTGATTATAGGAGAAATTAACTGGGTTGGGTATCTTCCTATCAGATCACTCGGAAACGGAAGCAGTACGATGAACATTAGAAAAAGCAGGTTCAAGTAGATTAGTCCGCGATCATATCTGACAATCATGGAGAACACTTGGCGGTATGCTACCCAGTAACTACCAACGATCCAGAAGGTGATCAAAAAACTGACAATTCTTGGCGTTAAACTAAGTAATGCCGAAGGTAGTTCTGCGGCAAGTAGATCTGCAGGTATGTCAGGGACCCTGATGTCTATTGCCAACAGAGTTATTGAAAAAGCGAAGATTCCGTCGGCAAACCAGGTCAGCTTTTCAGTCTGAAGTCCTGTTTTAGGCCATTCTTCTTTGGAGCTAGGCACATAATTCACCGGTTCTATTCTCCGTCAGACTGTTGTGTCTTTTGCATCTCCGTATTTGTCAGTGGCACTATGGTATATTTCACTTGCTGGATTCCTCTCATGGCTCTGATTCTTCCTATGAAGTTGAGTACCTCTTCTACTTGACCTTCGGTTATGAAGATTTCTAGGCAGTATGTCTTGCCTAGGTGAATGTGCATGTTGCCGGAGATGATCTGGTCGTGTTCGTGTCTAAGCCTTGTGAGCCGTTCGTCTACATCATGTTTTTCGCGCTCGGATATCACCGTAATCGTTGAGGTCACTTTTCCTCTCTCGAAACGGCTCAGTTCGTATTCTGAAAGGAATCCTCTTACGGCGTCTCTTATCGCTTCCGAGCGACTTGAGTAACCCTTTTTCTGCATTAATTCATCCAACTGCTCTAGGAGTTCGCCAGTGAGGGATATACTGACTATGGGCATGGCATAGATCATCTCTATTATTAAAACACCACGCGGTTCTTATTAATTTTTATTAATTTGCTCCCATTTCCTAGCACAGAATTAATAAATGAGCAAGACTAAATATGCTGACCTGTGTCAAACGTTGACGAACAAACTGGAGAATTATCATTGGACAAAGCGGGACCTCTGCAAAATCGGAAGCACCTGCCTGGGACTTTTCGGTCTCGCGCGACTCCCGACTATCTCAGCGCGGCTTGAGGTGTGTTAAGGCATGGTGGAATGTCACGAAGAACGAGAAGGAGAAGCCTGTGCTATTTGCAGACGGGAGTTCTCGCAATTCAGGTCCGCCACCTCAATATGGAAGGACAGGAGAATCTTTCTTATTCTCCTCGTCGGGATCCTTTTTTCCTTGGGCATGACTGTGGACTCCGTCATGAGGATAGATAATCTTTCGGAATACCTGCTGTTGATTTCTGCTGTCATCCCAGGATTTAGCATAGTCAGAGGCGGGATTTCTTCTCTCATTTTCGAAAAGAGATTGGATATAGATGTCCTCATCACAGTTGCAGCAATAGGAAGTTTTCTCATTGGTCATAGCCAAGAGGGGGCTGCAGTAGTCTTTCTATTCTATGTCGCTGAATTCCTTGAGTCGCACGCTTCTGATAGAGCAAAGAAAACTGTCGGCAATCTGATCAATCTTGCTCCTGAGGTTGCGACCGTTACGCGAGGTAAAAAGGATGTACGTGTTCACGCGCATAATGTGAAAGTCGATGAAATCATAGCAGTCAGACCTGGCGAAAGAATACCTTTGGACGGCAAGATTGTAGAGGGAACGTCAAACGTGAATCAGGCCCCTATTACCGGCGAATCCGTTCCTGTGCCAAAGCAAGTTGGGGATTCAGTTTACGCCGGAACGATGAACTGTGAGGGGTTTCTCAAGATACAAGTGACCAAAGCATCAAATGAAACCATGATTTCAAAGATTGCGATGCTAGTTGAGGAAGCTCAGAAGGAGAAGTCTCCTACCGAGAGGTTCATTGACAAGTTCTCCAAGTACTACACTCCAACTGTCATTCTGTTGGCCCTCCTTGTTGCAACCGTTCCCACCATCGCGTTTGGCTTGTCTTTCAATGAATGGATTTACAAGGCCTTGGTTCTACTTGTGGTGTCATGTCCTTGCGCCTTGGCGCTGTCAACTCCCGTTACAATGATTTCCGGCATGACAAGTGCAGCAAGAAATGGAGTTCTTATCAAAGGCAGTAGCTACCTTGAGGAGATCAATAAAGTAAAGGTCTTTGCATTTGATAAGACCGGGACTCTGACTGAGGGCAAACTTGAGGTAACAGATATTGTTCCCTTCGCGCATTATTCACCCGCCCTCACCACAAACGAAGTCTTGAGTGAAGCACTATCACTTGAAGCTAAATCCGAGCACCCCATAGCCAAAGCCATAACAAAAAGAGCAGAAGACGAAGGTGTACGGCCGAAGACCGTCAGAAACTTCCGAGCGATTGCAGGGAAAGGTGTAGTCGGACAGATTGATGGCGAATCGTATTATGTTGGCAATATAAAGATGTTCGATGAACTCTCCATTAGCTTCCCAGCAAGCATTGTAAAGAAGCTTCAGAGTGATGGAAAAACTGTTGTATTGGTGGGAAATAAACGGAGAGCTATTGGCTTGATAGCTGTCATGGACAAGATCAGAGAAACAGCAGTATATGCGGTAGCGGAATTGAAGAGAAGAAGAATAAGGACCGAAATGATAACAGGAGACAACAGAGTAGTGGCAAGAGCGATCGCAAACAAAATAGGCATTGACGAGTTTCGCGCTGATCTGTCGCCTGAGGACAAGGCAAAGATAATCAGCAATTTGTCAAAAAAGCATGTCGGTGTTGCAATGGTCGGAGATGGAGTAAATGACGCGCCAGCGCTAGCGAGCGCAGACGTTGGCATAGCAATGGGAGCGATAGGGAGCGACGCCTCAATAGAAACGGCTGATGTGGCCTTGATGCAAGATGACCTATCGAAGCTGCCTTACTTGATCCGATTAAGCAAAAAAGCCTTTGGAATAGTGAAGAAGAACATCTTCGTAGCGATACTGATCAAGGGGGCATTTGCAATCCTCACTTTTCCGGGGTTAATAACGTTGTGGCTCGCGGTTGCTGTTGGCGACATGGGGCTATCATTGGCCGTGATACTCAATGCGATGCGCCTAAATCTTTTGAACCCGGAAAGTGGGTTGGATTCCTCCCCTAAGCAATAGTGATCCATTCTCCGAACTTATCAATCATGAATATTAATGGCAGAATTGTGAAGAAGCATTAACAGAAACGTCAGAGAGAATCCTCTGAGGCGAACGTGAAGATGAGTCGAAGTGCAACACCAAGAGCGAAATGCGCTGTTGTGCGAGAAGTCCCACTGACCCTTGACAAATGTGTTAGGACTTATTCGTCTCGTAACAGAGTCAACCTTGATCTAGCTCAGAAACAACACGAAGCTTACTGCAAAACATTAGAAGGTAGAAACCTGAAGCTGATAAGGATACCAGCAGACAACAACTTTCCTGACTGTGTCTTCGTAGAGGACCCAGCTGTGGTGTATGAAGAAACTGCCATTATGTGTAATATGGGAGCCAAGTCGAGAGTGGGTGAGATCGAAGAAGTCAGAAGAGTACTTTCATCAATTTTCAGGAAAGTGGTGAACATCGATCCTCCTGCAACTATTGAAGGAGGAGACGTTTTAAGGGTCAAGGATCATCTTTTTGTTGGAGTCACGAGTAGGACAAACGTCGATGGCGTGAACCAGCTTCGAGAAGCGCTAAGGAAAGAAGAATGTGAAATCACGTCCGTTAAAGTTGAGAATATTCTGCATTTCAAGTCCGCATGCTCCTACCTGGGCGATGATTATATTGTTGTCAACCCGGGATACTTCGATCTTCAGGTTTTGTCGTCTTTCAAGTTGATCAGTCTCCCAAAGCAAGAGGCTTATGCCGCCAACTGCTTAGCAGTCAACGGTGCAGTATTAATTTCCAAAGGTTACGCAAGAACCAAGAAATTGATCGAGAAGGAAGGATTCGAAACTGAGGAACTTGATGTATCCGAGTTCAAGAAATGTGAAGGGAGCCTGACCTGCCTTTCGATAGTTTTCTAGGAGAGAGTCGATGCCAGCAAAATAGAGAATGCACTAGATTTATTATTGGAAGGTTACCTCTTACACTCTGTTAGGGGGGTTTCCGTTACGTGATTCGGAGCATCTGGGTCATTGAAAGAATCACCGGCCGTTGCCTCTTTGAGAGGACATACGGCAAAAAGGTTGCGGAAGCTGATTTCATACCCATGATTCTTTCAGCTGTCACCAGTCTGTCCGATTTCGGGCTGGAAGGAGATCGAATCTCCACAATAGTAACTGAGGGAATAAGATGGATTTACCGATATGTGGATCCGCTGATATTTGTAGTAACTGGCGCTAAGGGAGACCCCGAATCGCATCTAAAAGCGCAGATAAATTACCTTGGCAACGCATTCCTCCAAATGTTTCCGAAGCTGAACGGAAAAGATGCAACAGATTTCTTGAGGAACTGGTCTGGAGCGACATCTGATTTCCAAGGGTACAGACCCTTGGTTGATCAGTTGGTACAGCAGTGGAGCCAGATTAGCGAAGTAAACAAAGCAGCCAAGACCTTGGACGTATTGGAGATCTACCAGAAGATCTTCGATGCAATTCTGACAGGAATACCACCAGGGAGCTACAAGGTCTGGTCTGAACTGGGGCTAGCTGTAGATGAATTCTGTGGCAAATTCAAGGTTTCTGTAAGATACAAGCTCTCTGAACCTAGTCCAGTTCTGGACTTGATCTCTATTGACGCTTTCTCGGTGAACTACGAGACACTGAAGACAAGTCTTAGTCTGTTGCTCGGTAAACTTGTGGAGATCCTCAAGAAACATCTCCCGGTTGGTGAAGCTGACAGAATATTGCGTTCTCGAGTGATCCCTATCATGAAACGAGATTGGAAAAGGATAGATGTATACAGTATCGACCGTGTTCTGGTTTCATTACTATAGAACATCCTTGATTTTCACGTCTCTTTTGTTAAGGACATTATGTCTATAGAACTTCTCAAGAATACGCTTCTAAGGGTCACAGAGGATGAGCAACTCACGGAAAAGATAAGTACTTTGAGTAAGCAACGAATTCTGCGAAGGCTAATAGGATTGCAACCATTCAACCTGAATGAAGACACGTTGAACTGGCTTTGCGAAAATGACAATCTAGCCGTGAAATATCTTACGATGAGACACTTGCCGGGAAAGAGCGAGAGCGAAGGAAGTCCCCGAGGCTAGAAGACGGATCATGGAGTTCGGGCCCGTGTCCAAGATCCTTTCAAAAATGAAAATGGATGGGCATTACGAGGATGCTACTTTTATCAGAAAGTATGGTCAGTCTAAGTCTGACTTTGGTTATCTGCCCAAGTATAAAGCGACTACTTGGTAGCTGATCTTGTTTGCTGACCTCTGCGCTCATGGAGAGGATGATCGAATTAAGTGGGTGTGTGATTTTGTGCTGGATCACACCGATCGTGAAGGTGGCCTGTTCACTATGCTTAGCCTCAAGTGTCTCATGACATGTTTTCATGGCAATCTTGGAAAATAGTAAGACGTAACCAAAAAAATAGAAGGCATCGACCGCTCACACTGTCATTTGAGCGAAAGTCGCTGGCAATTCTTCTCCTAGAACATTCCCGGGAAGACTTTGCCTGTCCTGATCAGATCCGCCATTGGTCCTTGAACTTTCAGTTTCCCAGACATGAATGCACTTGTACCACTAGTCTTCCCTTCTGTCATCGCCTTCCAAGTGGCAACATCGGTTGTTACTTTCATGTTTGCGCTTGGCAGTTCTCCGTCCTTGAATTCGCACTTCCCGCCCTTTATTATGAAGTGCCAACTTCCGCCGCCTTGACCCGTAATCGTTATCATGAGGGTTCTGTCCCAGCCCTTCGCTTGATCTGCCTTGAATTTCGATGCCATAGCTTTTACTTGATCTGCAATTGTTCCTGGCATGACTTTAAATCACCTTCAAAGCATATGGTTAAAGCCTTCAAATATAAAAGGCTAATGCAAATCGGACAGTGCATACCATGGGACTTGATTTCCGAGAATTCAGAGGCAACGATGCAAAGGCGGTCGTCAATCTTTTCAACACTTGCTTCCAAGCTTATCGAACTTTAGAAGAATGGAAGTGGATGTATCTCAAGATGCCAGGGTTTGACACATCTGGCATACTCATATGCGAAGACGATGATACTGGAGAGCTTGTCGGATCCGTCTTGACTGTTGAGGCTAACACGCTGGTCAAGGGTCGAAAACACGTTGTCGGAATGATCAATGACGTAGATACACTGCCCCGGTGGCGAGGGAGGGGGATAGCTACAAAGTTAATGAAAATGGCAATAGATGATGGCAAGAAGAAGGGT
>JAHPYV010000166.1 GCA_019058495.1 Promethearchaeati archaeon | reverse complement strand
AGCCAAGTGACCGGGCTATTGCCTCGAAGATGATTCTGCGATTCAGTCTCTCTGTTGGTGTGTTGGTCCCTGATTGGTCAACCCACACCTTGTAGCCTCGTGAGTACTTCTCGAGATTCATCAACTCTTCTCTCAGGCTTATTTCGCTCTTGACAAACTTGATTTTGAATTGCTCCCTTCTTAGGTAGAGTTCTGACCCGTATCCGACTTCGCATGGAGCGACGCAAGCTTCGTCTATGTTCTCATTATTCTGCATTAGAAACCTCATCGATTGCAAAAGGTCTTCTGCCTTCTCGCCTGGATAGCCGATGATCCAGTAGGTGAAGACCCAGATTCCTAGTTGCTTCGCCCATCTGAAGGCGTCAGCCATATTCTTCGTGGTGACTCCCTTATGCATGCTATTCAGGATCTGCTGGCTTCCCGACTCAGCTCCGAACATAAGGAACCTGCAACCAACCTCATACATCCTTTTTAGAGTGCTTCTACTGATGGGAGTTGCTCTGATGTCTCCGCCCCAATAGAGCTCTTTTCCGATTTTCCTCTTGATCTCGTTGAACCCGTCACTTAGCTTGTTCAGCCTTTGGAGATTCGGATTCAAGGATGAATCGCAGAAGTATAGTGCCTTGACGGCATACTCGTCGTAAAGGTGGAGAATCTCCTTCACGACATTGCCAATACTCCTCTCCCTGTAGCTTCTGTTCCACACGGCCGCCCTATCTACACAAAAACTGCACCTATATTTACATCCCCTTGAACTTAAGATGGGCAGAGCGTAGAACGCGGTGTAGCTTTTCAATGGCAGATCTGAGTAATCAGGAAACGGGAGAGCATCCAAATCAGAGATGAATTCAGGTTCCCCATAATCTATAATTTTCCCTTTGGAATTAATGATGCAACCTTTGATGTTCAAATTTCTCTCAGTGTTCTTCCATGTATCTAGGAGTTTTCCAAAGGTTTTCTCTCCCTCGCCAGTGGCGACTGCATCCACAAACCCGAGATGAGATATCAGTCTCCCTCTAAATGATCTTGAGCAATCAGGTCCGCCAAGAATGATAAGGAGATCCTTGTCGATCTCTTTCAGTCTCTTAGCCACCAGCAGAGTGAGCAGAGTGGAATCCCAGGTTACGTGAAATCCAACAACGTCGATGTCGGAAGTCTGTCTGATCCTGCTAATGCAACGTTCAGTTAGATTTAACGTGGACTTCAGGACTTTGCCAATATCTTCGACAGTGTAGTCTGATGGAAGAATGGATACATGTTTCACTTCTGGCGTCATAAGGTCTTTGTGTATCTCTTCAGGCGTAATTCTGTATTCATCCATGAAGAGAATCTTTAGCATAATTCTGTTGGTTCTGGAGCATTCAGCCAATCCGAGCTTCAGTCTTAGGTCAAGTTTCTCCTCGGCTGCTACGTCAACTTGCTTAACTTCGTATCCGATGCTCTTCAGGTAACCTGAGACGTAAGCCATGCCTATCGGGGGGTAAAGCAGCCTGATATCAACAGGTGTTCGTACCAAGGTTACGTTCGTGATCACTTGTCACCTCTAGGCTCAAGGAAAAGCAAGCATAACTGCCGAGAAAACCTGACTGCTGTCTGCAAATCTCTACATGATATTTCACTTATAAATAATCAGAAGGAGGGGCAAACCAGAAATTCTGTTTGACCGTTTGCTATTTTCGCAGGTTGGACCCCATTGTCTAAAACAGATTTCGTTATTTCTTTAGGAATTCCGCCATATTCTTGCGAAGTCTGCAACGAATTCGAACGATTTATATTCGACGCTATCCATCACTAATTACAGCAGTTGATTTGATAATCTGTTACGCGGAAATGCTGGGGAACAAGATGGAATTTGAGATCTATCAGGTTACAGAGGAAGGTACCAAGCTTGCGGTTACTGCCGACAAGGTAAATGATGCTCTCACACCCCATAATGTCTTAATCCTCATCGACCACACTCATCGGAAGATCTACAATTTCAACGGCAAAGATTCGAGTATAAGAGCACGATTCTGTGGAGCGAGGCTTGCAGCGGGACCAATTAGAGGCGAGCTAGGTCTCAGCTACTCCATAAGCTCAGTTGATGAGGGCGAAGAGACCGGAGACTTCAGGGAACTACTAAAGAATATGTCGATACCAGGAAACGCCATGGTTTCAAGGATCTTGGACAGACCTCCACCCCCGCCGCCATCACTTAAACGATCCGCGCCCAAGGAAGGAGTTGAGTCTCCCAAGCCAGCAGTAACTGAAAATTTGAAAAACGTGGTCAGCACTGAGGTAACCTCATTACTACAAAACGATCCGCCTAATCATGGTACTTTAGATCCACCGACGAATCTTGATGTCTCTTCCATCGCCAAAGAGTTTGGGGAAATTCCAGAAGGATACGATGTGGAAGCAATGATCATAAGGGATGCCGTTTACAAGTGCATTCAGGTTCAGACAACAGTGTTCGGGAAACAGATGGACCAGAATAGAATAGAAAGAGTAAACGAAGTTGATGGCACCTTCACACTAGACGGCCAAATCAGAGTGCTGGCAAAGAACGGGGTAATAAATGGTATTCAGATTCTTACAAAGCAGAAAAGCGCAACCCAGAAGAAATCAAAGCAAGCTGCCTCTGAGTAAGGAAGTTCCTTCTTTCGTTCAACACTCTTGGTGTAGAGCCTTCTCAACGCATAATCTGACTGCTTCTACAGGCGACGAGGCAGAGAGCACTGTCCTTCCATCGATCTCCCTATCGGCAAGCAGATCAGCTATTCCACCCGTTCCTCTCATCGCAACAACCGGCTTTTCAAGGTTTAATGCGAAAGCAGCTTCAGACAATGTTCCCGGTCCTCCGGCAATTATGATAATGGCGTCGCTTGTCGTTGCGACAATACTATTTCTAGCTAGTCCTATCCCGGTTGCTATCACAATGTCGATGTAATGGTTTGCCTCGCTCTTAACATTTCCAGGGATTATTCCTACTGTAGTTCCTGAAGCCTCTTTGGCGCCTTTTGCAGAAGCTTCCATGACTCCAGTCAAGCCACCGCATACAAGAGCAGCTCCAGCACGGGCGATCTCGCGACCCACCTGCAAAGCTACATTCCATATAGCCTCTGAAGTAACTTCTTTGCTTCCTATGACTCCAAACTGCAATCTCATCTGCCTCCTCACTCTTCAGAATCATCCGAAAGAATTTGAACTGACACAAAGATTCAAATACTAGGTTTCTACTCGCACTTGTACATCGATGCCAGTCAGATAAATGCATTGCAGTTGAAGATGAGATGACGTGTCAAGTTCTACCGTTTGATTTTTGTTGAACGAAATAGGATTTTGTTACGATGGGGGGGTGAATGGTGAGTTGATTCGGGCAAGACAATTGATTGAGATTGATCCTTCATCTCTCAGAAGACCAGTAGCCTTTGTTGGTATGCCAGGTGTGGCGAACGTCGGAAAGATAGCCGCGATAGCTATAGCTCGCAGCCTTAAATCAGTAAGATCTATTGAGATTTTCTGCACAGATAGCCCTCCCAGCATAGAGATCAAGAGGGATGGACGCCCCCTTCTGCCGCACGGCCTAACTTACTTCGCAAGGAATACAGATTCTCCTCGCGATGTGTTCGTCTTCACAGGCGACTTCCAACCTTCAAATAACATAGGGCAGTACGAGTACTCTGATTACATAGCTCGAACATGCAAACACTACAATGTCGAACTCTTGGTTTCACTGGCTGCAAGCGTATGCGGATATATCCCTGTTGAACGCAAGGTCTGGGTTGCCAGCACATCCGAGGAATTTATCGAGTTGTTTTCGAAGAACAAGACGACGAAAATTTTCAAGGGCGCAACAATCTCAGGGATAAACGGATTAGCCCCTGTCGTAGCCCATGTAGCTTACGGCATAGACGGTGTTTGCCTTCTTGCAGATACTTATCCTCTCCTCACAGAGGACCCTGCAGCCTCTAAATGCCTCCTTGGAGTTGTCAATGATATTCTCCTGATACCTTTGAACGACTCGATTCTAGATAAGAGAATATCGACCATGAAGAAAGAACTTGGTAGAATCGAGGAGGAACTCGCAAAGCGTCCTACTAAACCAGCTAAACCTGCCAAATCGCCTGAGTATTTTGGTTAGGCCAGACTTCAGAACTAGGTTTCGTCTTTCCTTGACTTCTCTCTGGTACGAATAAGGATGCGCAATCAACAAGTACTCCGCGACTTCTGGGTAACCAAAGCGTTATTATTCGCCTGCTCTATCCATGGTTCAAGGAGGAGAATCGGTGTTGCCAACTTATCGTCCTTTGCTGTCCATGTCTTCTTGGGTGACGAAGAGCTACGAAGACGTTCTAAGGATAGCTCAAGCCCTGAACTTCGATGCGGTAGAACTGGACTGCGACGAAAAGCCAATACCGGCCACTCGGACAAGCAGAGCCAAGATGAAGGAAATCTTCAGCAAGTATCCCTTAGGAATATTCTTTCATTCACCATTCCTCGACCAAGCATTAGGTTCAAGGACTGCCACGATCAGACAGAATACTTACAACACATTGAAGATGTACCTGGATTTCCTTGGAGAGCTAGAAGCCAGCCACCTAGTTATCCATGCAGGAGTCGATGACACAGAGTGTCCAGAGGAGAATGTTGTCGATGATCTAAAGAAGCTCGTTGACATTGCAGAGACAAAGTCAATAACGCTCTGTGTGGAGAACCTTAGATTCGGTCTATCATCAGATCCACACAGACTCCGCGAATTATCAGAAGAATGTGGTTCCAAGATCGCATTCGACCTCGGACACGCAAACTCGTGTCACTGGGCGTTAGACGAGAAAAGATCCTCCAAGGATTTCCTGAGAATAATTGAGAACCGTGTCGTATCGGCCCACATCTACCTCAAAGAAGAGGGAGGAAGACATCATCCATTCAGGGAAATCGAAGAAGTCAAAGATCCCCTAGACCACCTTGCTAGCCTCAATAGCATAGTGTGGTGGACAATAGAATTACCGATGATTGAGGATGTCATAAAAGAAAAACTGATGATAGACTCCTACTTCAAAAAGAGATTTCCGTGAAAGTCAAAGCAAGAGGGGACCTAGTCCGAAACATTGCTCACGCTGTTATTCTATCCGCCCCTGTACTATCTTCCTGCAACTGCTGCCCCACAGAATACTTCTCACAGTCTTCGTCGATTATCTTTCTGATATCTGCGGATAGCTCAGCAGTGAGGTTTTGCCCGTTCCATGAGATCAGGGAACTAATATACCTCTCTAGGAAGAACTGAGAGATTTCACCCAGAATAATATCACATAGGTAGTCTGGAAAAGTGACATCTGTGAACATTGAGAGTATGATTTGAGGCGTCTCCATAGTCTGTAACGCGAAGAACTTAACTGGTGGCGACTCTATCTTCCTTAAGACACCTTTCTTAGTTATCTCTCTCACTAATGCAGCCATGGCGCTGAGAAGACCGGTGACCAGCAATGGCTCGCTCACATGTTCTTCTTCGATACCACTAAAGTCTTCGTAGTAGCACAGTGTCCCGTCTATCGTGATCTGCATCGAATAGACCTTTTTCCTCATCGGGCTATATTCGGGCGAAACCATTCGAATCACGACGCGGGTCCAACTCACGCTTATCCAGCTCTGTCTACTTCGCGATTATGTTTCGCGTTCTTGGGAAGGAGGATCGCTAATATACCGTCACTTGTGGCTCTAATAAAAAACCTATTGCGTAGAGGACTAGGGCGTCACAGTGTGTTGTGAATATCGCAAGAATGTGATGTCGCATACGAGTTGAAATTTCTTGAAGAAAGGGGCATCATTCCACTTGTTTGGGAGATCGAAACAGATTCTGGATCCAAAATGCCAATCACATTTACGCGCATTGTCTTCATCTTCAACTGTAAAATGGATTCTTCTGGCAACGATAAGATCAGTAATCATGTTGCTGATACGAAGAGTGCCATCCTTCACCTCGGCTCTCCCATCATTTCCTTTCCACGAACCACCAACTGGAAGTCAAAGGAATATCATATGCAATCCAGCCATGATAAACAATGCTGAGAAGAATTAATCTACAAGATCTTTTCGAATCCTAGTCAACAGTTTTGCTCCTATGAAAGCTCCCACAATCATGAGCATTCCTTCAGCAAAGATCGCTCTCAAGGCAACTGACGAAGGTGAATCATAAGTTGCCGCCAGTGTGATAGTGGCAACTTGGGTTTTGTCGCCAAATCCATAAGCCCAACCGAGGCAACTGATCCTAGAAACACATGCTGACTTTTCCCCTTGTGTCTACTTGCTGTCTGGAAGGATCTCCCTCGGTTTCCTTGCGGTGCCTTGGAGTCTGCGCCAGAAGAAAAAGGCCTAGACAAATGAATATGACTGCTCCACCAAATCTGACAAGCTCGATTGGAATCAACAGATCCAACAACGTCCCTAAGGCAACCCCGAGCATCACTACCAAGGCTATTCCTAGTGTGGATCCTGCCGCAACTCTACCCACACCCACTGTCCTACAC
>JAHPYV010000165.1 GCA_019058495.1 Promethearchaeati archaeon | reverse complement strand
GCCACCGTGAACACCCTTAACGCAGATCCAAAAAACGTTTTCCATTCCGTCTAACGAGAAACTGAAAGATTCTTAATGAGAATTCTAAACAGGAATGACGGATGTCAGACACAACAAAGAAATCAATTTGACAAAGCGAACTCAACCGCCTCTGTTTCGCAACTTTTATTAAATGGGACAATTGGAAGTAGTCTATGTTCTTCTATCGATGCAGGATGTTAACATCGTCAAATATCACACTCGTGATCTGTTGCCTGTGAGATGACAGGGATGAGTAGAAAATGCAATTGCTCGGGAAACAACAGTCAATCAAGTGATTGTTGCTCTACGGCTCCCTCAGAGAAGGCTCTGAAGAATGTGTCTAAGCCACTTTCCGGTATTCCTCTAGGAGGAATTGGCACCGGCTCAGTTGAGTTGAGAGCGGATGGACGCTTCTATGAATGGCAGATCTTTAATAATCCTCCGTGGAGCGGGGGAGCTCTTCTTTTACCGTGGGCGGGTGAAGAGATTCTTGATCCTGACGACTGCTATTTCGCCATCCGAGTCAAAGGACAAGATGGTGAGCCCAAAGTCAGGATTCTTGCATCTAAGGAGAAAAGCGAAATCGACAGGCTTTATGCAAACCCGTTCCTAAAAAACATTGATGGAATAAAATATGTCGGTGAGTTTCCATTTGTCAAGATCGATTATAAAACTGATCTCCCAGTGAACGTTAGGCTTGACGCTTTCTCACCCTTCATTCCATTGGATGTCAAGAACTCGGCGCTACCCGTTGGGATATTCACATTTACCGTGAAGAACTTGTCCAGCGAAGAGTTGGAAGTATCATTCCTTGGGGGACTAGTAAATCCAGTAGGCAAGGGAGTGCGCAAGAGCGAAGCAGTAAACAAGGTCACTCAGAGCGATCAGTTCACTGCAATTGAGATGACTGCAAAAAACCTTCCTCAGGACCACTACCAGTCTCAAGGGTCGCTGG
This sequence comes from Promethearchaeati archaeon, assembly GCA_019058495.1. Taxonomy (GTDB): domain Archaea; phylum Asgardarchaeota; class Atabeyarchaeia; order Atabeyarchaeales; family Atabeyarchaeaceae; genus JAHPYV01. Next base: position 5,661 of record JAHPYV010000165.1, on the reverse strand, counting down.
TGTTTGCGTGTCTCAAGACTGGACATCAAGTAGTGTCGTACCGTGGATATCAATATGTTGTACCGGAACTCACAGGGTCGGGATCGAGTGGCGAAGAGTATTGGCGGATGCTCCAGAACACAGGTGAACTCGACAACAAAGATAGAACTCAACCACCTTTGCTCCTAACGCTCCTTCAAGGACTGCCCGATTTAGCTCAAAGCTTAAGCAAGATGGCAAGCGCTTATACTGCTTTTCCAAAGGAGGTTCAGAGCATACTTGAAGCAGGTTTGGTTCCCAATGTACCGGAATTCGAAGAGTCAATTGCCTCGGACCTAACTCTTCAAACTGATCCAAAGAAGAGATGGGTGTTCATACTTGAGCAAAGACTGAGACACAGCCCCGAAGCCATGAAACAGTACGAGGAAATGGTTTCGCAAAGGCCTGAAATCGAGAAAGATCCCCGCGAGAAGCAGAAGGTCCTGGAGAAGATTCTTCCTCCTCCTAAACTCATGATATCTCTTCCCAAGCAGAAGGGTCCGCAAGGACTGCTGTGCTCCAAATTCACTTTATCTCCAAGCGCTGAGGTTAAAGTGAGCTTCATGCTGTCGTGGTTCTTCCCAAATCATATTGCTCCTGACGGGTCTGAAAAGATGGGACACATGTATGAGAACTGGTTCTCAGGCGCGCTTGGAGTCGCTGAATATGTTGCAAAGAATCTTGTGCAACTCAGAGAAAGAAGCGAAGCTTTCCATGATGCACTCTATGGATCCAATTTTGACTACTGGCTTGCAGACGCGGTCAATGCACAACTCACAACATTCGTTAAGAGCTCCTTCTACGTCAAGGATGGGCGCTTCGGAATATGGGAAGGCTTGGGCTGCTGTGGACTTCAGACTCTGGATGTGACCTACTATGGCTCTCACCCTGTGCTGTTGTTTTTCCCAGAGCTACAGAAAAGCGAAATGAAGATGACAGCACGATCACAGCTAACTCCGGAGTCACGACGATACCATGAATACTTCATCGCATTTCCCAAAAACAAGAAACTCTTCGAGGAATACGTAAAAAATGACCCGACCATTCTAAAAGACAAAGCAAAGCGCCTCAAAGTCTACCGTGAAATAACAGCCAAGACAGGGCAAGATGCAACAGGCAGAATTCCTCACATGTTCCCTGGAACATTCAACGCAGTTGACGCCTACCACATGATCGACCTGATGCCGAAATTCGCCTTGCTCATCCTAAGAGACTACCTGTGGACAGGAGACAAGAAGTACCTTGAAGAAATGTGGCCTCATGTCAAAACAGCCATGGATCACAACCTATCCCTTGATGAACATGGTATTCTCTTACCCTACCACTATGACCGGTCGCTGACAGACACTTACATAGCATCCCAAACCTATGATGTTTGGGACTTTCTTGGCTACTCAGCGTATGTAAGTTCAATATGGCTCGCAGCACTCAGAGCAACGAGCCAGATGGCTAAGCTCATGCGCGAGGAAAGCTACGCCGAGAAGATGGACGACGTGTACGCTAAAGCAAGGACGAACATGGAGAAGCTTCTGTGGAACGGAGAGTACTATAATCTATGGCATGATCCACCTTCAGGGAAAACTAACTATTACTGTATGGCAGATCAGCTGAGTGGACAATGGTTCGCAAACTTTCTTAAGCTAGGCGACATTCTGGAGAAGGATCACATCACGTCAGCACTGAAAGCGATTTACAAGTACAACTACCATCCCGAAGCGGGACTCTTGAATGGAGCTCTGCCAAAGAGATTTGCGAACAAAGGGAGCGAGACAACTGGAGGCCTCGGAGAACTGGTTTCACCCTCACTGCAACGGGACAACCCATGGACAGGCACAGAGTACGCTGTGGCTTCACTACTGATTCAAGAGGGGTTCGTCAGAGAAGCACTAACAATTGTAAAGAATGTTTACGATCGATACCAGAGGTCTGGGATGACATGGAACCACATTGAGTGTGGAGGACATTACTACCGCGCTATGGACATCTGGGCAGTTCTCACAGAACTCGAAGGATTAAACTACAATGCACACGAACAGAAACTCACCTTCGCGCCGAGAATCAACGAAGATGACTTCAAGTCTGTTTTCGTGTTACCAACAGCATGGGGAATAGTCACCCAAACCCTAGAAGCGGCAAGCCAATCTGACACAATTAAGGCGAATGAAGGAAACCTTGCCATTAGTAAGGTCTTGATAAAAACCCCACTTGGGAAACCTGATGTGAAGGTCATGAAAGGCTCCACGAAGGTCACATTCAAACAACCCAAGCCTGAGAAAGGTTCACTCGAAATAGAACTTGAAGAAGCCGCAACCATCAGGACAGGAGAAACACTCCGAATAGAGATCACATCACTCTAAGAGAAGGAGGTGCCGAATTAGAGATGGAGTCCGATATTAAGTTTAATGATTGCTGCTACCAGATCGATACTAGACTGTGGGGTCTGCCACAGAACGGAGCAGCGTACGTGGTTCAGAGCCAGAAGACTGCCCTAGTAGACGCCGGGACTGCACACAACGTAAGAGATGTTCAAAAAGCGTTCAATAATCTAAAGATCGAGATAGCCAAGATCGACTACATGATTATAACTCATGAACACTACGACCATGGGGCAGGAGCGGCACAACTTCTAGAAAAGATGCCGAAAGCAAAGATATTTGCATCTGAACCAACATGCAAGGTCCTCAAGCAACCCCAAGAGATTCATGAAAAAACACAAAAATACTACGGTGAAGCCAAAGCTCTCGTTAGTCCGTACCCGCCAGTCAAGGAGGTCAGTGCAATAAAGGAGGGCAACAAACTGGACTTGGGCAACGGCGTAATCCTGGAGGTGATCGACCTCAAGGGACACACGCCCGGCAGCATAGGGCTCCTTGAACACAAGACAAAGACGCTGTTCGCGGGAGACGCAGTATGCGTTTATAACGAACAAACTGATTTCTATCTTCCGCCATCTTATCCAGATCTATTTGACTACCAAACGTACCAGAGTTCCCTGAAAAAGATGTTAGCCATGGACTTCGACTATCTCTGTTTAGGGCACTTCGGAACATTGAAGCGGCCAAAAGCAAAGCAAGTAATCAAGAAGGCAAGTGAAGTAGCCCAAGGCTGGAAGGAGATAATCTCCAAGACATATCGAGAAACGAAGAGTGAAGACAGAGTACTAGAGGCGCTACGCGCGAAATACGGGAAAACAATGCAGAAGGCAGTCGTGGATCAGATGATCAAAGGATACTTAGTATCATTGAAGCTCGCATAAATGTAACCGAGCCTAAAGTGGGGGGAGAGTTGAGCGGGATAATCTATCTTTTCGGCGAAGCACCAGCAGGGACGCTCAGACAGGAGATTGGCAGTCTTAATCCAGATGAAAGAGCCAAAGCTATTGCCAGTACTCTACAGAAGATCAGGAGGCTTCGGGTCATAGTTGATGAAAAGCATGTGAAGAAGATCTTCGTCGAAGATGGAAGCATTTCGATGAAGCCCATCTATTTGAATTTCCCCGATGTCAATATTGAGGTACTCCATGTGAATTCGCTAGTTCAGAGGTTTATACAAGCGACTCGGCAGGAAATAGCTGATTCCATTAAACTGAAAGAGAAGCTCCTATCTGAATTCGCGAGGATTAGTGAAGGCCCACCTAAACCGGAGGCATCAAACGAGGATCCGGCTGAGCAAGAACGATATGCCCACGTCCTCAAAGAGAGAATGAGTGGATTGACGCCCGCTGAGGAGCTTTTTTACAAGCTGGATGAAGCGACAGCAAATGTCGAGGCCGGTTGGATTGACCAGATCGACTGCGGGTTCATTGACCCTTCATTAGTCTACTGCGGCAGGATACATGTATATCCAAGCAAAGAAGACGTGATGGCCTACGGTAAGTCTGGCAGAATACCAGAGCTGCTCAAGGAGAGAGGTTACGATGTCGAGGTTGTTTTCGTTGAATCTGAGGAATAACAATCGTAACTGCAGTTGATCCAACTATCAACTTTGTTCCCTAAGGTTGCGCCCCATCAACTTAATGAGCCCAGATGATTGAGATCAGGTTTCTGACCACCCAATTCGAGTTCGCTCGATCAGGCATTTCCACCCTATTATATTTCTATTTCCACCTTACTTAATGGATAAAGGCAACATATGAAGCTAAGAAGGTAGTTCTCTTGGGAACCGAACCGAGCTTTTGCACTACTTGCGGCGCCAGACTCAAGCATGGTGCGAAATACTGCAACGCATGTGGTACGGCGGGTGAGGCAGATGCACCTAAGAACCAAACAACTGCTTCATTGCCTCAATTTCCCGTGCGCCCCATGATGGGAGGAAGGATCATCCGATTGATCGAGATGTTCCGTGATAGAGGAGCAATCAGTCCAGATAAGGCGATGACCGCCCAAGAACTAGGGCTCGGCCCAAGGTTTCAGCGAGCAATGAGTAGACGCCTAGGAAGATTAGGGATTTTCATCGAAATAAACGGCAAGTACTATCTATCTGAGGGGAGACTGAAGGAAGTCAGAGATCGGCTGGCTACAAGAGGATAGCAATGTAAGAGAACAAATTACTTCGTTTCCCTGAGCTTATCTCTTATCCACTTAGCAAAGCTCTCAGCAAAAATACTGTCGTCATATTTCTTGCACGGGTAGTCCGCGCAGTTGGAGCATGTAGCTAGTTGCTTGTCTCTGGCGCATAAGGAGATGTTACAGAATACTTTGCCTTCCTTCTTGGCTTTCTCGGTCATTTCTGCACAACCCAAGCATTTCTTCTTCTTATATATGATGCAGCTTCCACAGTAGTAGTTACAAGGTCCAAGCAGACGCTTGTCCACCGATCATGCCCCCAAACTGCAAAATCGTTTAATTAGTCAAACTTATAAACCAACCGCGTTATGTACTCTAAATGTTGCAGCCCCGTGGTCTAGCGGCCAATGATGGCGGGCTCTGGAAGAACCGAGCAGAGATCGTGTTCTTGGATCTGAAGACACCCGTTGACGGGAGTTCGAATCTCCCATGAAATCCTTCGGGAGCGAGATTCTCCCCGGGGCTACCAACTCATTTTCATTTTGAGATGTGCACTCTGAGGTTCTTCTTTTGGTCGCGACTTAGGGAAGAAACCAGAGAAACAAAACCAAGTATACTTTGCCATTTTTTCGGCGGGGGCTTTTCATAGCAACAAATAAAGTGCGCTATCCGTCTAGGTCAGGGCGGTATTCTGACTCTCATTTCATGACTAATCTTATTGTATCTATATTTTCAAGTCTTTCATTGTTTCTTTGATCCATTCCACAAGTTTTTTGTGCGCCTCTCTCCCTTTTTCTGACAGAATTATTGTTTCATTTTTCTCATCACTCGCAATAATCTTAACTAACTCGCGGTTTTCGAGCCATTCCAAGTATTTGAGGAAGGTTTGATAGTTCAGTCTGACCGACATTTGCATGTGCGTCTTTTTCATTCCAGTGTTGCTCCACCACAGAACGTCAAGAAAACGCGCTACAACGTATAGGTCGGGCTTGAGCAATTCCTATCCTACCTTCTTATACACTTTCGAGAAAGTTGTCTTCTCCCTCTTCGAGTTTCTGCTTCCAGGCTTCAAGTTTCTTGATCTGCCGGTCAGCCTCTTTTCGTTTCTCGTATCTGAAATAAAGCCAGACCATTACTC
>JAHPYV010000164.1 GCA_019058495.1 Promethearchaeati archaeon | reverse complement strand
CTGTTATGTTGCGTACTATCGTGAAATAGCGGACAGTAACCTGCATAAGCGATGCCTCCGTCTCAGAAACGATATGACTGCATATATAAGCGTAGTGCGAGAATTAATCAGGGCATCAGTAGTTCTGACTGACAGTAGAATGGAAAAGATTAATTACATGCAGAAATAAACTCACCGATGAGCATTATCTTGATTACATTGCTCGAGGCGCAAGAAGATGAACACAGGCACTTTTAGTAAAATCTGCTGTGGGATGTTCGTCGTAGCCTCAAAGAAGGACAAGAAATTCAACGGCCAAATCTGCAACACAGTCCTCCAAGTAACAGGCGACCCACTTGAGATAATGGCGAGCATAAACAGACAGAATCTGACCTACAGCTACATCCAAGCGAGCAGGGTCTTTACTGCAACGATACTATCTACAGCGACGCCCATGACCTTCATTGGAACCTTCGGTTTCAAATCTGGCAGGGACATAGACAAGCTCAAAGGCGCAAATTACAGGGTTGGCGTCACGGGGGCACCAGTAGTGTTGGACTACGGGGTAGGTTACATTGAGGCGGAGGTCATCGGTACCTTGGATTGCGGAGCACACACGATTTTCCTTGGAAAAGTAGTCGATGCGCAAATGATTAATGAAGACGCCGAACCAATGAGTTATGACTACTATCATCAAGTCAAGAAGGGATACACCCCGAAGACAGCTGCATCATACATAAAAGAAGAAAAGAAAGAGGAGGTTGAAGACATGTCAAAGAAAGCACCTGCTGCCAAACCAGCTAAACCGGCTGCTCAGGCGAAGATGTCTAAGTATAAGTGCTCGGTCTGCGGATACATCTATGACCCTGAGAATGGTGACCCTGATTCAGGCGTTAAGCCAGGGACACCCTTTGAGGAGTTACCGGATGACTGGGTTTGCCCCGTATGTGGAGCTGCTAAGACAGAGTTCGAGAAGTTGGATTAAGGAGAGCAAGCGAGGCATTGTCCGCCAAGGCAGTGCTCTAATCTGCACTTTCCTTTTAATCCTGATTTCAAGCGCCCATGGATTTTTCTCAATTGCAGTACAAGAACTTATCAGAGTATTCTCTTTTCACTTGGTTAACAGTCCAGTAGATTTCTGGTGTTCATTTTGCTCGATCTATTAGAATATGGAGTCAAGAAGGCTGAAATCCTGGGCGCTGAACTCGTCCAAGGAAGATTCGATGACGAATCCATCAGAAACATTATGGCAGAGAATAAGGTCGTCAGAGATGTAAAGACATTAAGAAGAGAAGGCATCGGCATCAGCGCCTTCTACAGAGGTTCGATGGGCTACCTTATAGCTAAACTTGACTCACATGTTCAGTTTTACGTAGGTCCCCCCTCCTACTTGAGACAGTACCGCGAATAGTTAGGTACTCAAAAGTCGGCAGAATAGAGTGATCGATATGTGCAAGATCGAAGGCATCTGCCTAGAATGCGCGAACACGGAGAATTGCCCAATGCTTGTAGCGCACAGGGACTTTGAAGGGACCCTGAGATCAGTCATGTGCATTGAATTCAAACCAACGGCACAAACAATCGCGAACAGAGTATCTCTCACAGCATCCGCCATCTAGAGTCTATTCTCCTCTTCCCTGCTGATTTTCTTCTGGTTCGCGTCTAATTGCCTGCTCAATGGTCCTCTTAAGTTCTTGTCTGTAAAGTTTCTCAGACGTTCAAAAAGCATCAGAAGGAACTAGCGTGAAACTGGCCACTTAAATCATGGGCGAGTCCTTAAGCGATACAACAGAATTCTTATACTAGAATCGGAGCTCTCACTGAACGGGGAGCCGCGATGAACAGCATTAGAAGAATCAAGAAAGTATTGAAAAGCAAGCCTACGATTGAGGGCACTGGCGTGTATCTGAAGCGCTCATTTGGAGGTACCTATAACCCCCAACTCGATCCTTTCTTATTGTTGGATGATTTTCATTCAATCAATCCCGACGATTATATTAAGGGGTTTCCTTGGCACCCACACCGAGGCATCGAGACAATCACGTACGTTCTTTTCGGGAAAGTTTAGCATGGAGACAGTATGGGCAATAAAGGAGTGATTCGCTCAGGCGACGTACAATGAATGACTGCAGGCAGCGGCATAATCCATCAGGAAATGCCTAAAGGCCAAAAAGATGGTCCAATGTGGGGCTTCCAGCTATGGGCTAATCTCCCAGCTAGACATAAAATGATGGATCCGCGCTACCGAGAAGTCAAGAGCAACCAGATTCCACAGGTGACTTTAGACTCGCGGGTTAAGGTGAGAATAATCTGTGGTGAAGTGAATGGAGCCAAGGGACCAGTGCGCGACATCATAACTGATCCAGAGTATTTGGACGTTACAATTCCTGCTAAGTCCGGTTTCACGCATAGTATAAAGCGTGGTCACACCGTTTTCGCCTACGTAATAGAAGGGGAAGGCTACTTCGATGAGAGACGCGATCCCTACGCCTTTGAAGTAGAGGGCAGAAACTACTTCGACTTATCTCGCGATAGTTTGATTGGTGCTGAAAACTTGATCGTGTTCGACAACGGAGATCGACTGTCAACTGCTGCGGGGAACAAGGGAGTTAGGTTCCTACTCGCCTCGGGAAAGCCCATCAGAGAGCCGGTTGCATGGTACGGCCCCATAGCCATGAATACCCAAGAAGAACTGAGGATTGCGTTCGAGGAATATCGAAATGGAACATTCACCAAGAGGAGAACGCAGAACTGAAGAGAATAGCATCCACATCTTTACGTATTCAACACGAATCAGGAGCACGCCCAACCTCCTGTTCTTCTATCATGTGAATTCCTTTTTTCTTGGCGTCGACGTATCTAACTCTTCCTTAGGAACCCTCTAGCGAAGACACGTAGAGTTTTCTAAGTTCTTCTAATGAGAGTTCCAGCCGAGCTAGGTTTGCCTGGTTCCTCTGCGCGACCACGACGCGATCCTTATACACTTCTGCAACCGTATTTCTATTTAATTGAACCAGCTTCATTGCCTATTCCACCGCTCAAAGATTGCACATCATTATTGCTCGTTGGTGGAAGTCTTGTCTTACTTCGGAGATTCATTCTCCCTGACCCAATTATCGGGATGACCAAGAGAAGCCTATCAGTCCGTGAGCTATCGATGACTGTGCAAGCATAACTAATTTGCCAATTCATTACCCAGATGGTTTAGAATCCGTAGCTTAAATACATGCCTGAAGAAACATCCGCTCATCTATGGGCGCGCTTATCTAGTTGTGTTTTGAGCTCATTCTCACCCAGATGCCGACAACATATCGGACACGAGCGCTTAACATGTAACCATTCCAGCAGATGATCCTTATGGGCAGCATTCCCGCAGTGCAGGCAATGAACAATTTCATCAGCCGAGTTCAACTGCAAATCGCCCACCATACACCTCTTCCTTAACGACCTTCCTCTCTCTTTAGCCGGTTGCGCCGTTGCCGCAGTACTATCAAGGAGGTTTGCCCCACAGTTCCAACAGAACTTGGACGCTGGTACCAGAATGACTGCGCCACAGAACGTGCAGGTGTCTGGAGGACGACTGGGGAGGACCGCAGGTTCTTCATCCTCCGAGATTACCGGAGAGGGCTCTTCGGGCTCCTCCTGTCTGCTGGCATAAGCACCGAGCCTTACCAAGACCGCCTTCGCTTCCTGAAAAGATTGCACAGCACGACCGCACCGCTAAGAAGGAATTGGGTGAGAGACAGAAGGAAATAATGGATGCTGACACGTGAGGGCGAATAGCTCTGATCATTATTTCGCTTTCCCATTAATCGCTTTTCTTCTAGGCATCGAACCGATGGCGGGGGAGGGGATCATCTCATTGAAGAAAGCGTTCATTGTTGCGGGAAAAGATAAAAGAATGGTTCAACAAAACCTATCCAATGCACTACGGAAGTGATTTGTCAGGAGTTTCTTGAGACTGTCTCACCAGGAGGGACTGATGCCAAATGACTGAAAAACTTGCTATGTATGGAGGAAAGCCCGTAAGAAGTAAGTTGCTTCCTTTTGTTCCTGAAGAGGCTGATATCGGTCCAGCTGAGATCAATGCAGCTGTTCGCGTTCTCAAGTCAAGGAAGCTATCTCAACTGAGCGGAGAAGAAGTCGCAAGTTTTGAGAAAGAATTCGCTAATTACTACGGCGTCAGGAACGCGATTGCAACGAATTCTGGAACAACAGCTCTCCACGCTGCTCTCGCTGGTCTGGGAGTCGGACCCGCGGATGAGGTCATCCTACCGCCCTACACATTCATGGCGACAGCGAATGCTATTCTTCACCAAAACAGCGTCCCGATATTTGCTGACATCGACCCCATAACCTTCACTATATCCGCGAAGGCGATTCGAGAAGAGGCGTCGCCTAGGGCCAAGGTCGTTATGCCAGTTCATATGCTCGGCAATCCTGCGGAAATGGATGATATCGTCAAGGTCGCAAAGGAGAAGAGCCTCTTCGTAGTCGAAGACTGTGCTCAGGCAAATGGAGCGGAATACAAAAGCAGAAAAGTGGGTACCTTTGGAGAGGCAGGCTGTTTCAGCTTCTACCTAAACAAGAATATAACGAGCGGCGGAGAAGGAGGCATGGTGATCACCAATAACGATGCCCTGGCTGACAGGATAAGATCAATATGCAACCACTGCAGAGTGAAAGAGTCCCCGTATCCTAATGTGCCAGCTCACAACGTTTACTGGGGCATAGGTTACAATTACCGCATGACCTCAGTCCAAGCAGCCATTGGAAGAGTTCAACTGAAAAAACTCAACAAGTTGAATGCAGCCAGACGAAGGAATGCAGAATTCCTGACAAAGGAGTTGTCCGGTGTGGAGGGGGTTGAAGTACCTCCAGTCCGTCCATACGTGAAGCATGTCTATTGGGCATTCGGCGTTAAGATACTAAAAGAGAAGCTTGGTGTGACAAGGGATCAATTCAGTCAAGCACTTTTGAAAGAAGGAGTAAAAGCAGAAGGCTATTGTCCTATCCCAGTTCACCTCCAAGAAGTCTTCAGGAAGAAGGTCGGCTATGGTAACTCACACTATCCCTTCGACTCGCCACTCTACAAAGGTAAAGTTGAGTACAAAGAAGGATTGTGCCCTGAAGGCGAGAAGCTTTCACAAGAGGATCTTCTCTTACCAGTATATCCAACGTTGACTGCGAAAGATCTAAGTGACGTAGTGCATGCAGTCAAGAAAGTTACTGAACTCTTGAGATTGTAGGTTGCGATCAATTGCAAATGGAGGTCACTAGGACGAAATGAGGAAGGTTGTTGTAGGTATAATCGGAGCGGGGTTCTCAGCTGAGAGACATGCCGCTGGCTACAAAGCTATACCAACAGTCGAGATCGGTGCCGTCGCAAGGTTGAAGGCAAGCAAGAAGGAGACAGAGGAATTCGCCCGAAAACTTGGAGCAAAGCGTGCCTTCACGAACTACGAGGATCTTCTGAAGCAACAGGATATCGAGATTGTCAATATTTGTGTCCCCAACTATCTTCATGAACCAATCGCAGTTGCCGCTGCTGAACATGGCAAGCACGTAGTCGTCGAGAAGCCTCTCGCAAAGAACGTGGAGGAGGGCAAATCCATCATCGATGCTGCCAATAAAGCTAAAGTTAAACTCATGTACGCGGAGAACTTCCAGTATGCTCCCTCCTTCGTGAAGGCTATGGAGATAGTCAACCAAGGTGGGATAGGGGACATCTTCATGGTCACTGGAAGAGAAGCGCACAGCGGTCCTCACTCGCGCTGGTTCTACGATCTCAACCTTGCCGGAGGAGGAGCGCTTATCGACCTCGGAATCCACGACATTCAGCTCCTCAGAATGTTCACAAAGAGCGAACCAATAGAAGTTTCCGCAATTGCACTGAAGACACAAAGCGACTTGACAGTCGAGGACAACGGCGTTGCTACAATCAAGTTCAGGAGTGGCGCCATCGGGACCCTTGAAGAAAGCTGGACAACTAAGGGGGGCCATGATATCAGAATCGAGCTATACGGGAAGGAAGGAGGCCTCGTGATTAACCCTACAAGAATGACGCCGCTGCAAGTCTTTTCAGCAACAGGATTCGGATATGCAGGTGAGAAGGTTGAGTTCACAAAAGGTTGGACGTATCCAATACCCGAGGAATTCTACACTTTCGGATACATTCAGGAGATAGGGCATTTCGTCAAATGTGTTGTAGAAGACTGCAAACCGATAACCTCAGGTGAGGATGGACTCGCGGCGCTAAAAGCAATCATGGCAATGTACGAATCAGCGAAGACAGGCAAGTTGGTAACCATACGATGATCATAAGCTCAGAAGGAAGCTCAGAAGCTCCGCACTCAGTGATTTTTTTCTACGTCCCCCCCTCCCCTTTCCTCGAAGAGCTTTTACAAAAGGATCTTTCTCACGTTATCACAATAAATCAAAAGCCTTAATTAAAACATGTAATGAAATAACGCAACTACGGAGAAGACTAAATTGGCGAAGAAGAAACCATCACTTTTCGCAAGAGAAGCCACAGGATTAGTTAGGGAAGTGAGAGTACTCGATTCAGTGATCTTCAACATGATAGCAATAATCGGAGTGGGACCAATAGCCTTCCTCCTTACGCTTTCGCTGTTCCCTGGAGCCAATCTACCACTAAC
>JAHPYV010000163.1 GCA_019058495.1 Promethearchaeati archaeon | reverse complement strand
GCGCGGTGAAAGAGCGGCACCCTGAGAGTACAGAGTGAATAGAGCCAGAGCCATCCCACTAAGTTTAACACATCAGCCCATCCAACGCCAAGTTAACAGAACCCAGTGTTCTACCTCAAACCAAGCTTCCCCATAATTTCAGCGAGTTTAGTGCCACGGCATTAGTATGGACTAACCTTAGCAATCAAGCTCTGCAAGTATTCCCATCTTTTGTTGAGGCTGCCGAGAACTGTCACCACTTCGGAGATGCTATTGCATACTGGAATGCCTTTCTCGATGATCTTCTCGACTGAAGTGCTACTGAGTTTGCTGAGCAACGTGTATATAACGAAGGGCTTTCCATACTTTATGCTCTCTTCATATGCTTTTTCCGCCAGTGCAACTTCCCAGCCAACTGATTGGGGCTCGATTGGAGCCATTTCGCCGATGCCTGAGGTAACTATGGAGTCTACTTCTTGCTCGGATAAGAGGAGTTGGATTAGGTTTTGCAGTATTACTGGGTCATATACTCCAGAAGCGCCGAAATCAATAGGATTCCTAACGGAAGCCCTATCAGAAGGCAGAAGCTTCCTTATTCTCGATTGAAGTCCTGGCGAAAATTCCCGCACCTGCATACTCGCTCTTGGCAATGAGTCGCTGAGAGCGACACCGAAACCAGCGCCAATTGTGATAATGGCTACATTCTTGCCTTTCATGAGTGGGTGCTTGACGAACGCGTTTGCTATTCTAGGAAGCATATCTAAGTCAGGGATCTGAATGACACCAAACTGCTTGAATAACCCGCGGTATACTGCGTACGATCCGGCAATAGAGGCGGTATGGGACTGAGCTGCTCTGGCGCCTGATTCCCATTCGCCGACCTTGTAGACGATGATAGGTTTCTTTCTTGAGACCTGCTCGACAACCTTCTTGAAGCGTTCCCCGTTTCTCACTCCCTCAATATATGACATTATGACCTTGACGGACGGGTCTTCGCCGAAGTATTCTATGATGTCGGTGACCGTGAGGTCGGACTCATTTCCTAAACTGACATACTTGCCAAATGTTAACCCTGTGGCTGGACCGTTGTACGAGAATGTGTTGCCGATGTAACCTGATTGAGTGGCGAAACCTATCGGGCTGTCCCTCAAAAGATAGTTCGGAGCGGACGACGTATTCAGGTTAGCTGAGACATCAAGCGATCCATTGCAGTTCGGCCCTTGGATCCTAACTCTGGTCTCATGCGCGATTAATGTGAGTTTCTCTTGTGCTTTCATTCCCCACTCCGTAGCTTCTCTGAATCCTCCGCTAATTATCTGTATGGCCTTTACACCCTTAGCCACACAGTCCTCAACAATTGGAATGACCTTATCAGCTGAGACTACGACTACTGCAAGCTCTACTCCATCCTCAATATCCTTAATGCTCATGTAACCTGGGAGCCCGAGAATAGTTTTGAACTTTGGGTTGACGAGGAACACTTTTCGCCTATTAGTTCCCTCAACAACATTCTTCGCTATCCAGTTTCCCCAAGTAATAGGTCGGTTTGAGGCCCCAATAACAGCTAAGGACTTGGGATCAAAGATGCACCTTATTCCTTCTCTCTTCCGGTTAGTCGAGATTGAAGATGAGGTTCTACTCAAAGTCCATGTCCCCTTAGAAAACTGGTTCTGCCGATAGCGTATCCTAGACAGAGAGTATCGACCAACACTCTGTCTGGTGCTAATCAGTTCATCGCATCAAGAGATCTCTTCTTTCTATACCCACATATAAAGAATAGGAATATTCAGAAGTCTGGCTACTAGAGCGGATTTCCTTGAACTTAAGCCCATGCAGGTAGGGCTCTTCTAATTAACCGGAATCTTCATTGGTATTAGGCTTCAATCTGCGGTTATGTTTCTTGGCGTCGTATCGTTGAGTTCCAAAAGGTGAAGCGACCAGAGGTTTCATCCGTCAAAAGATTCTCATGTATTCGTGAGTAGCTTGTTTATCCTTCTTATGGTGTACTCAGCCGCTTCCTCAAAGCTGGGTTTTAGCATGACTTCTGCTGACAAGTACCCTTCATAATCGATTCTGTTTAGGGAATTGATGACCTCCCGAAAGTCTATATGTCCTAACCCTGGAGCGAGTCTGTTGCTGTCTGCTAAGTGAACGTGTTTAATTGTGTTTCCTCCTCTTATGAGAGCTTCACTGATGTCCCGTTCTTCGATATTCATATGGAAGGTGTCAACCAAGATCTTCACATTATCGTGCCGCAGATTTTTCTCAAACTCGAGGGCGTCTTCAACTGTGTTAATCATGTTCGTTTCGTAGCGGTTTATGGGCTCAACCACCAAGATCATGCTTCTGTCATGGGCAGACTCAGCGATTCTTTCAACAGATTCTCGGAATAATTGCATATACTTCCGGCTGAGACTTTGGTCAGGAACCTTTCCTCGAACTAGTCCAATGATCAGAATTGGTGCACCACATTTACCAGCAAAGTCCAGGAATTCATTTACTGATTTAATCGCGGTCTCTCTTACATTCTTTCTTGTGTCAGCTATGCTAAGCCCTCTTTTGGCGTAGATAATGCCCGTCCCAACCGCGGACAACCCAAGACCATATGATTTGATAAGTTCTGACACTTCCCTGCTTCCTAGCTTATTGCAGTCATAAGGCATCAGTTCGACTCCATCGAACCTCAACTTGGCTAGTACGCTTAGCATGTTGTCTAGTTGCTTTCTAGCAGCTCTTGGTCGGAGAGTACCCTCAGCAGTTTGGATCGAGAAACTCAACTTTTTCACGGATACATTCCCTCCACTTTAGGATAGACCGGACCACAGATGAGGGAGGGAGTACTTCGATGCACTATTAGTGATGCTCTCCTTGGACTTTCATTTTGTTGGTTTGATGAGGATCTTAATGCTTTCTCCACGTTTGTGAGTTTCGAACGCCTTTGAGATTTCGTTCAATGGAAACTCGTGTGTGAAAAGTATGTCTGAAGGAACCACCTTGCGGTACATGGTCTCAATTGCTGGTATGAATGTGTAGTTGGCTATATAGGATCCAATGATCTCCTTTTCCTCATGCATGATGTTGTATGGGTTTATGGGAACTTCAGCGCTCATTGGGTTTGTTCCAAATAGCATAACGCGCCCACCAGCGCCAATCATCTTGAGGGCTTCACTAACTATCTTGGGGTTCCCGACTGCATCGACGACGACATCAGCGCCGCGCTCCCCAGTCATCTTCTTAATCAGCTCAAGTGGACTCTGCTTGTTTGGATCAAGTACCGTATCTGCCCCTATACGTTTAGCCACTTCTCTCCTCTTCTCACTTATCTCGACACTTACCAGGTTAGTTGCACCTGAATGCTTGGCTAAGGCTAGCCAGATTAAACCCATTGGGCCAGCTCCGAACACGACAACAGTCTCCCCTGGTTTTATTCTAGATTTCCTAACGCCATTGATTGCGCATGCAACGGGCTCGACTAGGGCAGCATCTTTCCAATCCATATCCGCTGGCAACCTATACACAGTGCTGTAGGGGGCCACATTATATTCTGCGAATCCACCATCAATGTAGATCCCTAAGGTTGTGTAGTTTTCACAGAGGTTTTGTCTCCCGCTTCGGCAATTGAGACACGTACCACATTTGATGTTGGGATCAACAACTACTCTATCACCTTTCTTTAGATTCTTGATGCCTGCCCCCAAGTCCGCTACTTCGCCGGCGTATTCGTGACCCAATATTACCGGGGAAGAAGCAGGATGCCTTCCTTCGAGTATGGCTAGATCAGTCCCACAGACGCCGCAGGCTCTGACTCTGATCAAAACGTCATCAGGGTTTCTCACTAGGGGTTTGGGAACTCTCCCGACGGTCACATTCTTGCCGACGCCATGAAATACGGCTCCATACATTGTCTCTCCTCTCTCACCGCCTTCGGTCTTCTCCAAACTCACTCCTCCTTTCTTAAGAAGAGATTGGCACTGGATTCTAATCCGTCAACTATTCCTCTTGCGTCTCTGGACTTATCAAGTATGAGGTTCATCCTTTTCAAGTAATTAACTTACTTTCGTAGCCATGAGGCATTTATGGTCATTAAATAATGTTATTATCGAGGATTGGACAGATCCAATGTCTCATAGTGATTCTATAGTGGATCCTCTGCAAACTAAATGGATTCCGATCACTAGTCTTCCGGCTACAAGTCGGTAAAATATACACAAAAGGAGGGCGATCTCAGGATTTGTTAGGTGCCGTTCTCTCGGCTGAATTCAAACCGAAAGATGAGTACAAGCCAAGCGAAAGAGAAGTGGCCACAAGAAAAGTCGTCTCTGGCAGCAAGGTTTGGAGAAACGCAAAGCTTGAATTGAAGGATCTGCCAAAACCGAGGATCGGACCGAGAGATGTCCTAATAAGAGTAAAAGCATGTGGAATATGCGGATCAGATGTGCACATGTATGAACACGACAAAGAAGGCTACATGCTGTACCCCGGGCTAACGAAGTTCCCAACCGTCCTCGGTCATGAGTTCGCTGGACAGATTGAAGAAGTAGGCAAGGAGGTCAAGAACTTAAAACATGGAGACCTAGTGTGTGCCGAAGAGATGATGTGGTGCGGTTACTGCACCCCGTGCAGAAATGGGCTTCCAAACCACTGTGAAAACCTGGAGGAGCTTGGATTCACGGTCAACGGGGGCTTTGAGGAGTACTTGGCTGTTGAGGCAAAGTACTGCTGGAAGATAGACTCACTCGTACAGACTTACGGAAGTGAGGAGAAGGCATGTGAAGCGGGCTCCCTTGTTGAACCAACCTCCGTAGCTTACCATGCGATATTTACAAGAGCTGAGGGGTTCAAACCAGGAGCCTATGTCGTGGTCTATGGAGCTGGACCAATAGGACTTGGATCCATTGCACTGTGCAAAGCAGCTGGCGCTGGAAAAGTGATCACTTTTGAAGTCTCAGAGGAACGTCTAGCTCTGGCCGGAAGGATGGGAGCAGACCTTACGTTTAATTCGGTGGAACTGGCAAAGAGGAACGTAAGTCCACACGAGAAAGTTCTTGAGGTGACAGGTGGCGCAGGTGCGGAGCTGCAGATAGACACGTCTGGTGCACCAACAAAAACCCTGCCCGAGGTGGAAAAATCCCTAGCCGTGGGAGGCAAGGTGACATGGATTGGGAGGGCTGATATCGTCGCTCCAATGTTCATAGAAGTGTTTCAAACGCATGGAGCACAACTCTACGGTAGCCAAGGGCACAGCGGGCACGGCAACTTCCAAAACGTGATCAGATTGATGGCTGCTGGGAAGATAGATCAGACAAAGATAATAACAAGAAGATACGCCCTTAACCAGATATCAAGCGCGATGGAGCAAGCAACGAAGAGGGTGGATGCCAAGATTACGATAAAACCCTAACCTAAAGTCTGAGGATCCTTTCGAGGATAAGGAAATACTCTGGTCATCGCTTGTAACTGCTCCAGAGTCTTATGGCACTAAGCTCTTGCTTCAAGGGTTAATGCAAGCATTAATACTGCGGGGATGACGAAGAAGACTGGTTAGCTATTAATTGTTGAGATTAGATGGGAGCGTGATCTGATTGGGAAATTGGAGTTTACCTCCTGAAGGAGGACACATGGACAAACCTTCTGGAATCTATTTTCAAAACATGACTTGGAGAGATATAGAGGAACGTCTCAGGAAATGCGATTTGATAATCGTACCGGTTGGAAGCACTGAGAACCACGGGCCACATGCTTGTCCTGGGGAAGACACATTCTTGGTTACTAGAATGGCTGAACTCGTTGCTCAGAAGACCGGTTGTACAGTGGCTCAGCCAATTTGGTACGGTTCACACCCCTATCATCACTTAGGGATGCCGGGCACAGTAATAGTCGACGACGATGATTTCAAAGCAGGCCTTCGTGGGGTCATGGCAGGATTCTGGAACGCTGGGTTCAGAAAACAGATATTTCTGAATGGTCACGGGCAAGAATATGTCATACCTAGTGCAATGCACCAATTCGCTAAGAGATACCAAGTTCCTGGGGTTTTCGTAAACGTCAACTGGTATCATGCCATTCCGCAACATGTTAAGGACAAGGCTCATGGAGGCCCATTCGAAACTCCATTCATACATGCAGACGAGGTTGAAACATCATTTGCGTTAGCCCTGTTTCCCGAGCTAATCAAAATGGAGTATGCCGTTGACACAAAGCCTAAGGGCTACCTACCAGATCTAAAACACACTGATAAGGCAGGCAATGTGTATAACAGGCCGATATCCTGGTACGGGCAGGTTGGACTTGGTCCCATGGAAATATCCGCAACTCCTGAAGGATCAGTCGGAAAAGCAACCCTAGCAAAAGCCGAAAAGGCATTTACGGGCCTGGAGGATTTACTTTCTTACTTGTGTGAACTTGTAAGTGACATTATGAAGAGGTTCCCTCCTGGAGTTCTTCCACCATACAACGAGGTCACACAGAGATCGAAGGAAGAAATCGAGATGGTGGTCAAGGGGCCTCTCAAAGGAGGAAGGCACATCTATACCTTAGCTTACCCGCCCTAGATAGAAGAAGGTTTGCCAGTTAGTGCGCGCCAAAAATATATTAAAATCAGTCCATATTTACTTTTAACTCAGCTACGGGGGAGCGGAATTAGGTCCACCTAGAAATCCCCTCCCCCC
>JAHPYV010000162.1 GCA_019058495.1 Promethearchaeati archaeon | reverse complement strand
CTCGTTACGTTCCCGATAATATTTGGCATAATGTTCGCAGACATCGGTCACGGCGTCGTCCTGCTCGGAGCAGGAGTCGTAGGAATCATTCTGAAAAGGGTTAAGTACCGTGCGGGCGAAGCCATGAATTATCTCATAAAAGCAAGTTACCTCTTGGTTGCGTGTGGTTTCGCATCAATCATAGGTGGACTTCTCTTTGGATCAGTTTGGGGCTACCATAACCTAGCGTACTGGTTCTCACCGGAAAACAAGCTAGGGCAGATCGCCCTCATAGAGCTCTCAGTGTGGATTGGAGTCTTCCAGATAACATTTGGATTGATCCTCAACTTTGTAAACAGAGTTATGGAGCAGAAACTAGTTGAAGCGATCTTCGTGCCACTGCTGCTGATGATTACGTACTGGTCTGCCGCGCTTCTTGTATTCGGTGTTGGCACTCATGTCAGTGAGGGATTAAACTTCATGAACTGGTTCCAGCCAGGGCCACCACTTGAACTTAAAATAATGTGGTTAAGAATAAGCCTACCTTTTCTAAGTCCGATTGTAGTTTTCCTTCTCGGCATGATTGCACCCGTTATTGTTTTCTTTATTTATGAAATAAGGCACCACGGGATGGAAGGATTCGGAGAAGCGCTTGATTATATTATTTCTCTTTTGAGTAACTCTGTGTCTTTCGTCCGGATATTCGCACTGAACCTAGTTCATGCGATAATAAGTATTCTGTGTTTGGAGTTCGGTTTCTTCTTGGTGCCACAAGGCGAGTCTGGCGTGCTGTCAACAGTGATCGGGTTCAGCATTTTCTTGATGTTTGCGATAGGATTGGTGGCAAGACTGAAAATTGGGTTTCGCAAGGGTTTGCTAGTTGGTCTGGTCATAGGGTTGGCAATCGCACTTGTATTGATCGGGTCTGGGCTAGTGCAACCGATCTTCACGCTGCCGAACTGGTTTCCCAGCGTTGGAAGTGTAAGCAGTATTCAGGTCCCAGAGCCTCCTCCTATCCCATATCTTACCTTTCTGGGCGTTCTACTTGGGAGTATTGTGATAGTTCCGTTTGAGGGCCTGCTCTCATTCCTCCATACATTGCGACTGCACTGGGTAGAGTTCTTCAGTAAGTTCTACATGGGATCAGGCGAAGCGTTCAAACCATTCAAAGTCGAGCGCCGATTCACTCAAAGCCTGCTCAAGACAGGAAAATGAGAAAGCTAAATCACCTAAGTCTTTTTGATTAGCTTGCGAGCGAACGTCATATAACCAGTGTGCCCCACCATGAAAGTCTCAGGGCGTGTTTTTCCCTCTCTCACAAGGATTTTTCTAACGAAGCACTCATACGTCTGAATGTCACCAAAAAGATTCTCCTTCGAAGCTTCCTTGACAGTCTTCTGAGTCTGCTCTATGGTGGGCGAATAAGATGTGAGAACTCCACCACCTTTCAGTGCCTCCCATGCAAGCTGCACTGCTAGCCACGGTG
Source organism: Promethearchaeati archaeon (assembly GCA_019058495.1). Classification (GTDB taxonomy): domain Archaea; phylum Asgardarchaeota; class Atabeyarchaeia; order Atabeyarchaeales; family Atabeyarchaeaceae; genus JAHPYV01. Next base: position 5,218 of record JAHPYV010000162.1, on the reverse strand, counting down.
TAGCTAGATCTAAGACAACCGCGTCAACATCCTTTTCCTCAATCCCTTGGATAATATCCGCGTTCTTTATTTCAATCCACTCTGAAACGCCAGCAAGTTCAAGATTCTTCTTTGCGGCGTCGAGAAATTCCTTTCTAGCCTCGTAGCTATACACGCGTCCGGTTGGTCTAACGAAATTGGCTAGCATAGACGTTAATGATCCGCTGCCTGTTCCAGCTTCAACTACCTTGCTACCAGGACCTATACCGCATTGGATTACTATTAAGGCAGAGTCCTTCGGATACACTATCTGGGTTGACCTGATCATCTTTAACAAGGACATGTCAGCTATGGTCGGCTTGAAGACAATTAACTGTCTGTCTCCACTACTCTTGACGCTGGTGCCGAACTCTTGTCCCAATAGGTCATCGAACTTGATTATGCCTTTGTGAGTATGGAGTTCACCGCCAGCCCTCACCTTGACGATCCATCTTCGCTTGTCGTCCAAGACTATAAGCACATAATCTTCTTCTCGAATAACGTTATCTTCTCGCATTTGGCATCATTCAGCACAGGTTGATCGAACTTGATAGACCGAAGGGCAACCAATGACAGATAGAGTGCTTCTGAATCTTAAAGAATGTTCCCCAAAACGATCGGATTGTGAAGTAAGACTGTCTAGTGCGGCAATTGCCTTTCTTAGTTATTTCGGTTCCCCGATAACCAGCATGTCAACCATGTCACTTTCCCACTCAGAGTCGGTGAAGACCCAGATTTTCCTCCCAAGCCCTAGATTTGCTTTCCTGATGATTTCCTTCGCTTGTGAAGACTTGTCAGAATCAGGGAAGACCACCACCACTCCTTTGATGGCGGAATTGTCTTTTATTGCCTCCAGCCACTCATCGACTTTCTTACGGACAATTGCCTCGTTAATAGGCTCAAACCAGTACTGCAACATGTAAATGTCTCTGTGTTCCATGGACTCGAGGAATGCTTCACAGCAGAAACCGTTGACAAAGACTCTGCCTTCACAGTCCCAAGCTCTGAAAGTTAGTGGATCGAGTCTACAACGAGAACTAAGATCTTGGCAGTAGTACCTGCACTCGCCTTTTTCGGAAGTGTGGTCATAAATCAAAGCCCAAATCCTATCTTCCTTGACCCTTGGATCAGGCTTTTCCTTCTCTTTGTCCCTGGACTCCACCATGGGTTTCGAACCATCCTCGGGCAATAGACGAGCGCTTGTTTGATCGGAGCCGTTCGCATTTTTCTCAGTGGAGGGATGAAGGCTGTCAACTATATATAAATCCCAGTATTTACCCAATTGTGAGTAGACTAGCGTACCCCTCTCTACATGCCTGAGTGCACAAGTTCGGTAAATCCACTAATACAAAGCTAGTTGCATTCTGAAACTTATATTTATTCGTGTGATGACCGCTGAAGACGAATGTGTGACAGAATTTCGCAATGGCGCGCGTTCATAGGCGGCATTCCTTTTTCTTACAAACACTTTCCGACAATATCTATTCTGCTATGGCAATTAGAACAAGAATTATCCATTCTGTCTATGCCGCGGTACTTTGAACTTAGTCCGACGCGTTCTATTAGAAGGCTTTTGCAGACTGGGCAGTAAGTATTCTCTCCTTCATGCCCAAGAACGTTGCCCACATAGACATACTCTAATCCTTCCTCTACGCCGATCTCCCTTGCTTTCTCTAACGTGCTAATTGGAGTCTGGTCGGGCAAAGCAAGCTCTGATGACTTGTACGCTGCAAAGTATCTTGTGCAGTGCCATGGTACCTCAGCTCCTAGTTCTTCTCTGATTCTTTTCGCAATTGATCTAAGGGTAGTCTCGTCATCGTTAATGCTTGGGACAACGAGGGTGACAACTTCAATATGCTTTCCACACTTCTTCAATTCCTTGAGGTTTCTCCAGATTATCTCTGAATCAACCCCGCAGTACTTCTTTACCGTGTTAGTATCTCCCTTGACATTTGCGCAGAAAGCATCGCATCCACTGTCAATGATCATTCTTAGCGCTTCTCCAGTTGAGTAAAGATTCGTTACGTATGTGTTGTACAGTCCCCTCTTTCTCGCTATTCTCATCACATCAAGCGAGTACTCAAATAGCGATGTAGATGGCTCATTGAAAGAGAACGAAGTTCCACTGCAACGGGATTCAATTGCTATTTCTACGAGTCTCTCAGGAGCAATGAAATTGGCGTTGGAAGGATTTGGAGGAGCTTTGCTTATGTCCCAGTTCTGGCAATTTACCCGCTGGCATACAACTTCAGAGGAGTCTTGTCAGTTGCATAACCGGCTATGGGCATGTAAAATTGCATCCATAACTACCAACCGTTAGCGCAACACTCCCTGGCCAGAAATGGAAGAACGGTTTCTTTTCAATCGGGTTATTACTCATAGACGAAATATCACCATATGTGAGAACGTGAAGCCTTCCCTCAATGTTCATTCTTGCTTTGCAGAACCCCGTTTTTCCTCGATCTATTGTGCATCTTCGCTCGCACACTCTACACTTGGTTTTGCCTGTTGATGAAGATTCGTAGAGCAATGCTTCTCTTACCCACTCTTTACCAACGAGATGACTCCAGGCGCTTAAGGTGGTAGCCCTCCTTCTCTCATGGTTTTGATCCCTCCTTGAGTTCTTCAGCTATCATCTTCACAACTTTGCTCATGCTGTCACTAACTTCCTTGCTCAGCTTAGTTGAATATACTTTAGGTTCCTTAATCTCGATGCCATAGATGACGATATCATTTGGCATTTCGTCTGGGTAGACCGTTTTTCCTATCTTGAGCATCTCAGCCAGCCCCACATCGTGTAGGGACATTGGGCGAAGTAGAGTCTTGACTTTGGTATCCAAGTCTCGCTCAGTCAATCGGTGTATTCTTCCTGGTCTATCTCCGGCCACGGCGTCTATGAATATTGCAAGGTCAATTCCCCTGATATAGTTTAGAAGAGCTATACCACCAACACCACCTTCGATAAGTTGAACGCTTTTGGGTAGATTCTCAAGACGTAATCTGTTGAGTGCGTGTACACCTACTCCTTCGTCGCCCAACAAAGTGTTACCGATACCTATCACAATAGTCCGTTTCAATCTCAAATCTCCTTCATTGTCAACTCAGCAAACAGTCGCTCGAAGGGACAGTAGTGTGTCCACAGGTCACTTTCCTAGCTGCTCGCAGACAAAGCTACTGTGTGGGTCCTATACTTCGATAGCTGATGAAAAACATCACTAAGAAAAGTGCCGTGGCGCTGAAAACTGCCACTGTCGGAAGATTGTTGACGTAGTGAGAGAGTATTTCGATTGAAAGGAATGCCATCAAGAAGACTAGTCCCCAAGCTGAATTCCTTTCACCTTTTCTTCTCAATCCTCTTGCGGTTGAGAGTAAGAATATTATTGCTACAATTGCAAGACAGATATCATTGATTATTGACAGTCTCAAAGGTGCTTCGATGCCGCCGAGAGGAGCTTGAATAACTCCCGGGATCCATATGTATTGAAGACCAACATAGGCAAAGACGACGAAAAGCACGAATTCGAATGCTCTTATCAATTTCGCAGGAGTCTTTGTAACATACATCCCATATGCCTGAAATTCGAATTCAGCAGCCCCCGCGTAGATGAACCATAGAAGAGATCCAATAGCTAGTGCATCTCCGATGCACAATGAAACAGAATAAATATAATCAATATGACCAAACCATGTCTGCCCAATTATCCCAGATAGACTCCCATAGCTTGATAAGAAGTAAAATAGAATGAGAGTCGGCAAGCCCGCAAAAAAGACAAGAAGGAAGAACAGGACTAATGCTTTTACTCGCTTTCTTTTTTCTCTAAGAGAGCTGGCCGCGAAATATATTCTTCCTCCGAGTACTACTCCGGCTGCAACAGCTAAAACTGGGGACAAAATCGGGATCACAAAGAAAAGAAGTATCACCAATGTGTTAAACCCATAAAAGACCTTCCACCTCATAGGTATTATGGTCGCGGTTTGGTTCATATGCTTTAATGACTCAGCTAGTCTATCCCTGTTAAAGTAGAGAAATAGAACCCACGGTACAGAAAAGAACAGCGGCGCAAGTAGGTACTGAGTCAGGACATTCAAAGTTGGATCATTTATGGCAAATTTGATTGTCCCCACTGGCAGGAAAAGCATGAGAGCCCACAGATATGCTGGAATGGCCACGAGTCCTAAGACAACGAACAACCTCGAATAGAACATGACTCTGGTTTCCCCCACCTTCCACCCATATCAGTCTAGAGGTGGGACGTTTAGAATTCAGCATTAGTCTACTACTATGTATATCTATTTTATATCTCTGCTGCTCCTAGACTTTTTTGTCAGCATCGGAAAAGTAAATGCGGGCTAATTCCGACACTGAGACAGGGAAAAGTGTATGAATGTTGAGGTGAGACACAATGTCCCAAATTATCCCTTTTGGTGAGTTTCAGAAACTGGACTTCAGAGTCTGCAGAGTCAAAGCCGCTGAAAGAATCGAATCATCAAAGAAACTCGTCAAGCTGAAAGTTGACATAGGCAATGAGACAAGAGAAGTAGTCGCTGGAGTAGCAGAGTTCTACAGTCCAGAGGACCTGAGAGACAAAAACCTCATCATCTTAGTTAACTTGGAACCGAAGAAAGTTATGGGCGTTCAAAGCCAGGGAATGATGCTTGCTGCCGACGTTGGCGGGAGACCGTACGTCGTCTTCGCAGATCCATCAATCCCCTCTGGTTCGAAAGTCAGGTAAGACGTAAATGAAGACCATTGTTCAAAGAATACACAGACTACACTAGCGCGCAAAACGAGAGCGACGGGAGCCACTCTAAAACCCCTAGCTTGGCACTACACTTTTTCTTTGAGGAGAATTAAAAAGTGTGCTTACTAACCCTAGTAATGTTTGTGGTCTTGAGAGAGGAGGATGCGTAAACAAGGTGAGCCTGAAGGACGATCTATTGGAGGGCCTCAACGAGGCGGAACTGCTGCAGCTGGCAAGGTCAGTGTCAAAGACCTCGGTTGATGAGGATACGAGCAAAAGAGTTCTGATCGAGCTAGTGAAGGGATCACTGAGTGCGGAACAGATCAAGCAAAGAGTGAACCAGACCAGAAGCCCTCGATCGGTGAAGCGATGGAACATGAACGCGCTTTTCTTGGGAGGCGTCGCTCAAGTGTTCCTCATTGCTTGGGGGTTCAGCGGCATATTGATATCTATTGCTT
>JAHPYV010000161.1 GCA_019058495.1 Promethearchaeati archaeon | reverse complement strand
GGGCGTTTGGTGAAGGATTGATACTGATAGCTCAGAGACCAACGATAAGCGCCTTTGTCTTGGCTAACGCTGGAACTAAGGTTGTGTTCAGAACTCCGTTTGATTCGAGGAAGGTTGGTGACTTCATGGGGCTCAACGAATCGCAGGAGGAAGCGGTGAAGTCACTCAGGAAGTTCGAGGCGATAGTAACGACGATTCGGGGAGGGCCCTATCGGGTTTCAACTGCGAAGCCACGCGCCCTGCTGCGAGACAGTAACATGGAGGCGCCCCGAAGTAGGTGAGTGGAGGTGAGAACCCGAGAAAAGGAGAAGTCAATGTTATGGCGGATGAACGTGGGAGCAACCCATACACACTCAGATCAGCTTCATAAGTCAACGTGCGTGGAGCCTCCCATGCGATGTAGGTGAAGACGACGAAGAAGGGCACACGCACGTAGATTCCAACTAGCTTGTCGTTTCGCGAGAGAACATGCAGGGATGATTGATTAAGGTTGTGACCATATTGGCGGCGTCTGCCCGCCACTGGAGAAACCCGTTGAGGATTGGGGGCTGAATAGAGTCGGTAAACCAGCCTCCTACACCTCACGGGAGAAACATTTGTTCGGTGTTCAATTGGTTCGCATCTTTCCGACAATATGGGTGTGAACACATGATTCAACTTCCCTCTCCACACACCCACTTTTATCATCATAGCAGCGCTCCTCGTCTGCCTGTTTTGCCTGTGGTGAGGTGATGGGTTGCTGTGGAGTCTAAGGGGCACAAAGATTCTCTGCTCACATGCTTCAGGAATGCGTGTGTGCATGTTGAATCTTATGCGTTCAGGCGTTAAAGCGTTCATGCGTTCGATGGGTCAAACTCGAATACATTTGAAATTCGATTACTGTGGATTTGCAGTGTTTCAGTGTTAATTTGCTTACTATTGCGTGGTTTCATTACCAGCGTATGGCGTGCCCTTCTAGATCCCACGGTAATCAAACAATCTGCAATAGAAAACTTGAGGAAAGGAGGTGCTTAGAGGTTTGGCTTCATCTGGAGAAGCAAATCTTTCGGTAAACCGTTCTCGTCCCTTGGGGCGATGCCCTCTGAAACGTGGTTTCTCCCCGTCAGTAAAAACCTCTGAAACACCTCCTCAGCGTAACAAGTGACTGGTGAGTGCTACATGCGGACGGCGTTACGGAACTGATTCTCCCCCTGCCTTTGAGGGCGATCAGGGACGAGGATGGGCCGAAAACGGGTTGCTAAGGGGAGGCAAGAGGTAAGAGAGGGGGAGGAGAAACGCAGATGCAATGTTTACACGAAGAGCATTGTTCGGCGGATCGTCAGGTGCAAGCTTGATGTCAGCAGAGTTGACTCTGCGACTATGGAGGAGTACACCTCCATCTACAGGGCTGCGGTGAAGCGCTGCATTCAGTTACTTCATCGAGTCGTCGGTGATGCCTACGGTTTGCACCCACCCAAGGGGTCAAAGCTAAGGAGCATAGTACACAATGGCAGCTACGACGTTCTACGTTCAGAGTACCCATCGTTGCCAGCAATGATGCTTTGCGGTGCTATGAAGGACGCCACGCACGCCTTCAAATCGACACTCAGCCTTCTACGCAAAGGCAACTATCGCGCCAAGTTTCCCAGCGAGATCAAAATCAGTGTCGCGCTCACACAAAGCGCATTTAGATTGGATCCAAACGCCAACTGCGTGAGGATCACAAGGTTCACCGACGGAAATCGGAGAGCAATACCATTCAGGACACATTGTGGGAAGGGGCCAAAGGCGCTCCTCCTAAACGCCATAAACCGGAGAGACGGATGCAAGCTCGGCGAAGCAAGGCTAGTCAAGGCGCGACACGACTGGTTCCTTGATGTCGTAGTTCAGCAGGAGGCTCCTCCAACAACTTCCGCTGGCAGCGTTCACTGGAGGGAGAGAACCTTCGTCGGAGTTGACTTGGGGTTGAACAGCATCGCGACTCCCGTCGCACTCCAACCGGATGGAGTATTCTATCCCCCGATGACGGTGCCTGGAGGAACTCTGAAGAACCAGCTCAGGAAACTAAGACGTCGGAGGGCCGCCGCTGACAGCAGACGAGACGTGGAAGCCATGAGAGCAATCGAAACCCAGAGACGTAACACGATTAGATACTGGTGCCACGTTACCAGCAGTAGGGTCGTAGAGTATGCCAAGAGATTCAAGAATCCAGTCATTGTCCTGGAAAACTTGGAGACATATAAGGTAGAGGCGAGTCAACACTCAGCGCAGACGAACTACCTCTTGAGTAGCTGGGGCAGAGCGTTAATCAAAGGGTTCATCACTTACAAGGCTAGGCTTTGTGGCATACAGGTGGTTTCAGTGGACGCGTACGGGTCAACTCGATACTGTAACAGGTGCGGAGCTTGGATGCAATTTGAAGCCGGTTCAGATCGCAGGGTCCTCAGGTGCCCACGCTGCAGGTACAGAGTAGGCAGGGACGCAAACGCTGCTATGAACCTGGCTGTCCGCGGACGGTACATTGGAGCGGCCGGGTTACTGTTGTTCTTAATGGGTTGTGGAAACGGCCTGACGCAGTTACCATGGATCAGTGAGTACTTGAAGAGAGCTGTGACACGAGCATTGAACCGTCAAGTGCTACCAAGACAACGACGACAACGAGTATAACCCTCCTCTAGGAAAGAGGAAGGGTAAGCGAGGTGTGTAGAGAGGGGTTTCGTTGAGAGCTTACAAGAATGAGAATCCCTAGTGGTGACCTCGGCGACGAGGGGACACCCACCGCGCTGACTCCCGTGCGTGAAGGGTGCGGGGGACAGGGTGGCGGGTGGGCTCCAACGACTCCCACCTTGACCTAACAATGACTGCACCAGTGAAGCAGGTGGGGATCTGGAAGGGAGCCCTCCTCATGGCTCGCCACATGAGCCGCAGGCACGGGTTGATGAGCCCGGGAGGCTAAACCAACTGCAGCTGTGATAGGCGAGCAGGAGGAGAACGCAGAGAGCTGGACATAGGAAACTCAATTGTCCACTTTCTACACTTCTAATAAGATTTAAGAGTAACCTATGCGCTAAATAGTCGGTGGAATCCTTCTCCACCCGAAAGGGATCTAACTTGAACCCTGCACTTTCTCATGTTTATTTACTAGGGGGTTTTGTGCACGAGCGTGGATTTTGATGTCGCCATCGTAGGGGCTGGAGCCGCAGGTTTACTTGCAGCTTACGAACTATCAGAGAAAAGCAAGTTGAAGATAGTTGTAGTGGAAGAAGGAAATGACGTTGAGAAAAGGGAGTGTCCAGCCCGGATATACACTATATGTACCAAGTGCAAGCCTTGCAACATCCTATGTGGAGTTGGCGGTGCAGGAACATTCTCAAGCGGTCTGCTCAATTTGAGCCCCTTCATAGGAGGCGACTTAACCGAATTCACGGAGACAGAAGAAGAGGCTTGGGACTTGGTTAAGAGAGTAGACAATGTTTTCAAGGAAAATGGCGCTCCAAACCAGATCTATGACCCAAGCAAGGAGGCAATAGATGAGCTTAACCGCAAGGCTGCGTCCGTAGGGCTTCGATTCATTCCAACAATTCAACGCCTCATCGGGACGGACAATGCCCCCGCGGTCATAAGTAATATCAAGAAAACTCTCGAAAGCCGAGGAGTAAAGTTCAAGCTAAGATCAAAAGTCACAGAGGTAGAAGACCACACCCTAGTATTGAAGAAAGGAGAGAAAGTGTCTGCACGATACGTCATGCTTGCACCAGGCAGATCGGGTATGGAATGGGCAGCAGAGCAGATGGAGAAACTGAGAATCAAGACCAGGTTTGAACCCCTAGACATAGGAGTCAGGGTTGAGGTCCCAGCAACAATAATGGAACCCATCTGCAGCATTCAAAGAGATCCCAAATTCCACATATACACCCACACCTATGACGATTTCATAAGAACCTTCTGTGTCAACCATCAAGGTTACGTTGTCCAGGAAGTGTATGAGGATCATGTCTGTGTAAACGGTCACTCTTCCATAACAGACAAATCTGAGGCAACTAACTTTGCTTTCTTAGCAAGAATAATCCTGACGCAACCATTCGAAGATACAACAGCTTATGGCAGATCAATAGGGAAACAGGCAACACTCCTTGGCGGAGGCAAACCTCTTTTACAGCGATTGGGTGACCTGAGAGGTGGAAGAAGATCAACTTGGGAACGAATAACCAGAAGCGCGGTACGACCGACGCTCCGGGACGTCACCCCAGGAGACATAGCTATGGCTATGCCTCACCGGATCGTAACGGACATAGTTGAAGGACTAGAGAAACTTGATGAGCTAATCCCCGGAGTAGCAAGCGATACGACGCTCCTTTACGCTCCAGAGATCAAGTACAGTGCTAAGAGAGTGCTGACAAACAAAGGACTGGAAACTGAGATAACGAACATCTTCGTAGCCGGAGACGGAGTAGGTGTGTCGAGAGGAATAGTCAGTGCGGGAGCAACTGGTCTCGTAGTGGCGCAAAGCATTCTCAAGAAGGAGAACGTAATATAACCAGACCCATTGCCGGAAAGAGATGCCCGCAAACCTTTATTTCTCCACTAATACCCCTTTGTTTTCGTTGCTTATGACTCGAGAGGAGCCTGCAGATAATGAGTGAAGATGAGGACATCACGAATGAAGATGAGGGGTGGACATACTCAAAGGCTGGCGTAAGCTTAGATTATGACGACAGAGCCATCTCGGAGATATGGAAGCTCGTTGGCGCGACCTTCAAGTTCCGCAAATCAAAAATTGGACAACCTCTGAACATCAAGGGACACTACGCAGGGCTGATCGACATCGGCGCAGGAGATAAGCTCCTAGCAGTCCACACTGACAACGTTGGCACCAAAGTACTTGTAGCTCAGCTACTCGAGAAGTATGATACAGTTGGCATAGACCTTGTGGCCATGAACGTAAACGATCTAGTCTGTGTTGGCGCAGAACCTATCGCACTAGTTGACTACTTGGCCGTGGAGAAATATGATGTCGACATGATAAGAGAGGTTGTTGCAGGCATCGTAGAGGGTGCTCGCATTGCAAGCATTGCAGTGATAGGCGGCGAAACTGCCTCCGTGCCAGACATCGTACATGGGGCGCGTCTTGATGTGGGATTTGATCTCGCAGGAACAAGCATCGGAATAGTTGACAGAAAATCAATTATCCTAGGGGAAAAGATGAAGCCAGGAGATGCGGTGGTGGGACTGGCAAGCTCCGGGATTCACAGCAATGGGCTAACGCTAGCCAGGAAGATTCTGCTTGGAACATCTAAACTGACAGTTGACGACAATCTGCCTGGAACAGATCTAAAGATCGGCGAAGAGCTTCTCACACCAACAAAGATCTACTCCCCAGAAGTCCTTGAAGTGACGAAGGAAAATGAGGTGCACGGACTTGCCCACATAACAGGGAGCGCTTTCACTAAACTCAGACGAATAGGCCAATACGCTCACGTGGGTTTCAAGCTGGACAGGATGCCTAAACCTCAGTACATCTTTGAGGCTATATCAAAGCTTGGTCACGTGAGCGAAGAGGAAATGTACAAAACTTACAATATGGGCATAGGTCTCTGCATGGTGACACCAAAGGATCAGGTTGAGGAAATCTCGGCAACAGTCGAGAAACATGGGACAAAAACCATCACGATAGGTGAGGTTGTAAAAGAGGAAACAATAACGATTAGGACGTCCAAAGGCACTGTACTCAAATTGTAGTTCAATCTCTGAGCGGACCAGATGAGAAAGAAACGTATTGACGCAAGTTCAGCTTAGTTCGCGGGCTAAGATATCTCCTAATTTCTCTGGCTGTGTCCTCTGAACACTTACATGAGAGACGTTATGAAATTCCAAGAATCTTCGCAAAGACGTAACCAGCTCGTTGATGAAACCTCGGTCGAGGTCCTCGTCAATAATGCTCAGAGAGTTGATGACCATTTTCTCATTTTGTCTGTCGAGCTTCGGATACAGTCTTCCAATGAATCGAGTCCCACATAGAACCGGCATGACGTAGTAACCGTGTATTCTTTTTTCAGGAACTTTGTAGACTTCCCACGAGTAGTCGAAGTCGAAGATCTCTGAGATCACCTTGCGATTCCATAAGAGATTGTCTAATGGTGCGAGGAAATAGATCTTCTCATCGATTGTCGCGTAGGGGTCATCAAGCAGATGCAGCAGTTCCCTTAGAACATAGAATTCTTGTTTAACACCTTCGACCCTAACTGGAAGTAACTCGCTATTCTGTAGCATTTTCTTGATTACTGCTTTCCTCTGCAGGATCTTTAATGGGAGCCAGCCGAATCTCCAATCTCGTGAGTCAACGAGGCCATATGCTTTCATGTATTTCTGGATCATGAATCTCTCGTATTCTTCTGTAGTAGGGGCTTCAATTCCTTTTGTTGAAGGAAGTGTGTGCTCGGTAAGGTCATAGTATCTTCTGTTCCCCTCCACGTGGTGAATCATCAGTTCGCCGCAGTCCCACAACAAGTTAAGGATATTTGTGGCAACCTTACCTTTGAGCTTCCCCTTATCCTCGAGCCCCTGTGCAGAAAGTGGTTCACCTTTTCTGATTTCTGAGCGTACGTATCTGGATGGATCTTTCAGCTCCGCTCTTTTCTCTTTGATGTGCTCGTAGTATGGGGAGTGGAACAGTGTTGGATTATTCATTCGGTATTTGAAATAGCGGAGGTCCTCAATCGGGATTAACGATTTTTCGTTGCACCAGTACTCGAATACTCTCCTGTCCTTGTAAAGCAATTCTTC
>JAHPYV010000160.1 GCA_019058495.1 Promethearchaeati archaeon | reverse complement strand
TTCAAGGAACGCGGAGTCAAGGCTCCAGTATACACAAATGAGGCAATGGCATACGGAACCGTCACAAATATCTATAAGAAGTCTCGACGATTGTTTGACGGTATTGATATGTATCCCAACTTTCTCAAAGACATGCGTGAAGCCACAGAGAAAGTAGTTGAACCAGTCGAAATACTGAAAGCTCAGTCCCCAGAGAAGTACCCAGTCTGTTTCGAATTTCAAGGCGGTTGGTTTAACGCCAAAATACCGGTAAACACGACACATTTGCATCAGAGACTCAGCTTTGCGCACGGACTGAAGGGCCTGTCATACTACATGTGGGTCGGCGGAACAAACCCCAGAGGATGGGGAACCACCGGCGACAGCTATGATTATGACTGCGCTATCCAAGAGGATGGGGTCGATGGGCGTCGTCTTCCAGTTATGACTCGCTTCCTGGACTTTTTATCTACGAACGAGGAAACTATCCTTGACTCAACTAAACTGGCAGAGATTGGCATTGCGTACTATCATCCGTATGCTTATTGGTGTGCGCCGATAAATACGAAGCTTGCCGGGTTCACCTACAGCATAACATCTGAGCAGAGCCGTCTTACGCTATTTGAGACAATTTTGCAGACTATTGGTTTCAGCTTTGATTACTTCGATTTGGAACGCGTTGACGACAGAGTCGCATTGAAGTACAACTTGCTCGTAGTTCCTTTGTACGATTTCCTTGATGAACATCTTCAGAAGACACTACTGAGCTTGGTAGGAGCTGGAGCAACCATTTTGATTGGCCCGATGATCCCGTATCTTGGCAGGAACATGCAGCCCTGTTCGATCCTGGGCGACACTTTGAAAATCAAGGTTTCGGAAAATGTGGAAACAGATGTTGTTGAGCTTGGAGACTTCGGCAAAATAACCGTCCCAAAGGTTAACGTGCTTGAGAGTGAAAGTGAGGATGCGACCCCTATTGCAACCATTCCCAAGACAGGTAAGGTATGCGGGTACTTAAGAAAGATTGGTCAAGGACAAATCATTGTGCTTGGATTCCTCCCATCCAAGCTCGAAAATGAGAAAGAGATGAATGCACTTCTTGACTTCTTCTCACTTCTAAAGACCAAGCCCTTAGCTCACTCGAGTCAACGGGAAATTAACGTAGTTCAACGAATCTCTTCCAAGGGTTCAGCACTACTTTACGCCTCTAACCTCTCTGGGAAAGACGCTGAAACAACCATCACAATCGTAGATCCAAGTAACCTTGTTAATCTAAGAAACCCTGAACAGACTATACAGATCGAGGACGTTACGATTGCCAAGAGAAGCTCAATAGTGTGGCCTATCAACTTGAAGACTAAACTTGGTACTGTCAAATACCTGACCAGCGAACTCATTGGAATCGATGACAGAAAGCCAAATGAGGTTACATTACGTGTTTGGGGCTATATAGGAACAAATGGCAAAGTGTTCGTGGATCCAGGGCTGAGGAAAAGAAAGGTTCAGGAAGATTATGAACATACGGCCAAAGAGCAGCAATTGGAACTAGAAGTTGGGGACGGAATCATGAGAATAGTGATTGAAGGGATTAAACCCTTATCAGATCTTCCGTAAACTTTAACAGAAAGAGTTTTTCAATAGTTTGACAAGATGAGTACATCACCCACATCCGTCCCTGTCCACCCTGTAAAGAGCAGCGCCCCAGCCTCCTTTAGAAACTTGTATGCTTCCAGTTGATCATAATAATACTCGATCTGAGGCCCTTTCAGGATGTTAAGCATCAATGTGTTCCCATCCACAAGCGCTCCAGCCGCCTCGGTCATCCCATCCAAACCCCTTGTGTCCATTGAAAGAAGTTCCATTCCCTTAACACCAGATAGGTTTCTAAGTGCGTAGAATGCAGAGTACACGTTTGATTCATAGTTCTGAATTTCGCTTGTGATCCCAATGTTTCCCGAGAGTATCAGGGCACTTGGTTTCTTGAATGTCTTCCTCATGTCTCGTCCTATCACTGAAACCAAATTACCGACGGGGGCTGATTTCTCTCTTACGCTCATTGACATTAGGTATGGGTTGATGCCTCTCCGCTCAATGGCTTCCACGAGTTTTTCGGAGAACATTCTGTTGTTCATTAGCAGGTAATTTCTGACACGTGTAAACGGCTTTTCACCTGTTCTTGGAGGTTCTGGTACTCCTCCTACCAGTCCCTTGTTTATGTAACTCTTTATGCTAATGGGTGCATCGTTCCATACGTTGTGCTTCTGAAGTATCTTCAAAACCTGTGCGAAAGTCGAGTCATCAGGACTGGTTGGTCCCCCACCGATTACAGTCAAGTCATTGCTGAGAGCATCGGACACTACTAACGTAATAATCTTGGAGACCTTCGTGTATGTGGCCAGCCAACCTCCGGATATGGCTGAAAGATGATTCATAACGTTTGCTATTTCAACTTCTTCTGCTCCTTGTTTTATCAACATGTTTCTAAGTAGCGCTAGCTCAACCGTTGTCACGCCTTCAACTGGCAGACACATCATAGAAGATGCTCCGCTACTTAGAAGAACAAAAATAATGTCTCTACCAGTGGCCGATTGAACGTACTTTATGGCTTCACGAGCTACATTTGCTCCATTGTCGTCAGGAGTAAGAGGATTCGCCTTCTGAATGTAGAGCTTCTTTAATCCTTGAACATCCCTAGGATCAAATGGAACAGTAACTATCCCGCCTGCGATTTTGTCACTAAATACATCTTCAAAAGCAAGAGCCATTGGAGCAGCAAGAACACCTGCGCCTACTAAGAATATCCTGTCTATCTCCGCGAGTCCGAGAATATCCTTTCCGATCATTATGCTTTTCCCATCGCCGACTCGAAAAACATTTTGTTTAATCACTTCACGCGAACTTGCGAAGGTGAGGGCTTCTTCAAGAGCTTCTACTATGTAGCGACGAATTCGTCTGCCGTACTCTGATTCAACTTTTGAGATTAACTCTTCTCTATTGAGAATTAATGACATGCACTGCACGTCCCCTTGTCCTTTAATTCTGCCAATTCAAAATCTTGATCTCTGGCACAGGTCTCTGACGTCACAGACTGCACTTCAAGGGAGAGAGTTGCACGAACCTCCCTTTCCCCCACTAGTTATTGTATTTCCTTCCTCCAATCCTTCATCTTGTCTAGCACTTGCCTTTTCTCAGATAACGAGAGGGCAAGTCCCTCATGGTATTGGTACAGTCTTCTGGAGACTGAGCCCATTTCGAGGTAAGCTTTGCCCCAGTATCCCGTCTTCCTGATTTCTTCTCTGGCTTTCTCGATACGATCAGATAAGAATCTCGCTGGCAGATCTGCTTGAACTAGACTTTCCAAATATTCCAACATAATTCGTGGGTTTCCTTTGGGCATAGGGGGCAACTGCTCTATTATCGCCGCTTTCCTTGGCAAATATTCTTTGTCGACGACAGGTTGCTCGGCCTTTGCGCGTGATACAATCGGACGACCCGTGACCTCTGATTCCTTGAACTTCTGCGCGTACCGTGCGTCTCCTGCAGTTGCATCCTCCTTGAGGAACTGAAGTATCGCAGTGGGACTTTCTGTTGGATTTGCACCTACCTCAGCTGTAGTAGGTTTCGCCATTCCCTGAACTATCTGTGGGGGACTTACACTGCGAATAGCTTTCTCAACTGGCGATGGCTCGGACTTCACTATGTCTTCTATTTCTTCCCATTTGTCCTTGTATTCTCTTCTTACTTTGTGGTCAAATTTCTCGATCTCACTTATCGCCCAATCATGTATCCTTAGTCGTCCCTCAATCGGTTTGCTTGATAAGAATTCCAGAACACTTCGCATGAGGACTTTCTTCTGTTTCTGGGCTGTGACCACTCCACCGGAATACTTGTCTACGGTGACGAAGAATGTGACGTCGAATGTCTCTTCTGGTGCGATCATCATGTACTTTTGATTTTCAACCATGCCTTTGACTAATTGTCTAAGAAGTAACTCGTCCAAATCCCCTTGCTTGGGTATTCTAACTGAGATGGTGGCTGAGCTACCTGCTCTTCTCATCACTCCGTCTCCGAATTCTATCTCTTTGAAATCTACTTGGTCGCAGTCTTCTCTATCGCTGCATGAAACGCAGGGTATTCCCCGTCTGGGGTACTTTTGGCAACTCACGGGTTCAACCCGGAAGAATTCGTCTAATACTTGCTCTGGAATCGTGATTTTCATAACCAACTGGATTGTCCCCCATTCTTCAAATCATAAGTAATCAGACTAGAGGACGCAATAATATAAGGCTTAGATTATAGTTCCGAACACACTTAATTTCTAGGTGTTCTTTCTAATTTAACAGTTTTCGTTAATGATATTTCCCTAGTGCAGAGTCCCCTGGAAGTTCGCAACTACAGCATTCAGAGAACAGATGACTTTCGAGTATCTGATAATAGGCTAGGCTCGAATTTTCTTTGTGACCTAACTCTTTTGAAAAGTTGGGCTTGTAAAAAGCGATTTCGCGCGCTTCTTCTATAAGAAGCGTTCAGGTACGGTTAATCCTTAACAACGCCGCTGGGAGAACATAGCGATAGCTTTTTATTTCCAAAGCTCTGATTAGGAGCCAGTGATCAAAAATGGTAATGTTTCTAACTAGAGCATGGGCTGAAGAATACCGCAAAATGGTGAACCAAAACAAAGAATACAAGGAATCGGCAAAAGGTTGGGGCGTAGGTTGGAACGGTGACTTCATTTTCCAGATCGATAAAATACCAGTCGACAAGATCCCATTTAAAGACCTCCCAGCCAACGTGGCTAAGGAACTGAAAGAAAACATTGTGAATGGAACGATTTACGAAATCGTACAGCTCAAAGATGGCGAATGCACAGGGGCACGTATAATCAAGGATCCAAAAGAGGTTAAAGTGGGCTTCGTTCTGAAGGGACCCTATGAAAACTGGAAGAAAATGGCTAGGGCGGAAGTAGACCCGACCAGGGCTCTGTTGGCGCGGCAATTCGTACTTGAGGGGGACATGGCAATCGTAATGAAGTACGCTAAAGCGGCTAACCTATTGTCCAAGACATCTGCTGCCCTCAAAACAGAATACCCCGACGAAGTAGGTTCCAAGAAATGAAGGGGCATCAGACAACTAATCTAGCAATAGGATTTTTGAGAACAGCTACTTGTTCACTTTCAAACTGCGAAGCTAATTGTATCCTAAGAAGGTTACACCATAGATTGAGAGAGTTCGGAGGAATATTGCATGTGGGAACTTACATTTCCTAGAACCGTAGTGATAGGTGAAGACGCGCTCGGTTACCTAAAAACAGTTGAGGGAAAGCGAGCGCTTATAGTAACGGACAAGGTAATTCACAAACTGGATTTCATGGAGAAAGTGGCGGAATATCTCAAAGACGCTGGACTGGAGGTGCAAGTCTTCGACGACATTGAGCCCGAACCCTCCATGGAGACGATAATAAGAGGAGCCGAGTTTGCTAAGAAATACAATCCAGACTGGTTTATCGCGGTGGGTGGTGGTAGTTGCATGGATGCAGCAAAGGCGATGTGGGTCCTCTATGAGAACCCTAGCATCGCTGTCGATGGAATAAACCCTCTCAGTAAGCTTGGACTAAGGAAAAAAGCGCGGCTGATCTGCATCCCAACAACAAGCGGAACTGGATCTGATGCGACTTGGGCTACCATAATCACCAACGTGAAGGATGAAAGGAAGATGGAACTCACGTCTAGAGAGATAGTAGCTGACATAAGTATACTCGATCCAGAGCTTCCAAAAGGCATGCCTCCTAAACTGGTGGCAGGCACGGGCCTAGACGCACTCGCCCATGGGATAGAGAGTTACGTCTCCCAATGGAGGAACGACTTCTCAGATGTCTTAGCAATCGGAGCGATACAGATGATTTTCAAGTATCTTCCGAGGGCGTACAGAAATCCTGAGGATAAAGAAGCCAAAGAGAAGATGCATAACGCCGCCACCATGGCTGGAATTTCCTTCGGCAACTCACAGGTGGGCATCGCCCACGCCATGGGCCACTCCCTTGGTGCTATCTTCCACGTCCCACACGGCAGAAGTATAGGCCTTTTCCTCCCCTACTCAATTGAGTACAGCGCAAGACAAGCTATGGAAAGATACGCTACTATTGCCAGAGAAATCGGCATCGAAGCCAAAACAGATGAAGAAGCAGTAGGAAAATTGGTCGAAGCCGTCAGGAAGCTTGAACGTGACGTTGGGGAGCCCGCTTCTCTCAAGGAAGCGGGAATAAGTAGGAGGGATTTTGACAAGAGACTAAATGACTTGGCGACGAGAGCGGCGAATTCGACTTGTACGTTCATGAATCCACGAGTTCCAGACACAGCGGAAACCAAGAAGCTCTTCACTTATGCATATGAAGGAAAGAAGGCGGACTTCTAGCCGCAGAAGTAAACTTGCCTATACCTTATTTCCCACTTTTTCTTTCATCTCAGCTATTTCTTCTTTTTCGAGTTTCTGTTTATGAAAAGTTTTATGCCAAGAGTTAGTGGCACATCTTTCCTGAACTCAACGATCCTCGGTACAGCTTTTGGCAAAGGTTTTTCCCTACAGATCTTGTGACCCGCAGCGACCCAACCATTTTTTTAACCCTTGCTTAGAATTGGCCAACCTACATTTACTAAAGAAATCATAATCGAGCATCTGAGGTTCAAGTCTTGTTGCTAGTAAATCTCTTTGACCACCCAATCTAATCCGAGTTCTTTAAGTTTCTCACGAGTCGGTTTGCCGTTCTCATCCCATACTCGAAACTTGTAGTAGGCGTCTAAGAGTGGTTTCAGATGTACTATCTG
>JAHPYV010000159.1 GCA_019058495.1 Promethearchaeati archaeon | reverse complement strand
CCTATTGATCGATTGGAGCTTGGTTGGACATGGAAGCACTACTATCAGCGACAGCGGGCACACGTACACATTGACCTACGATGTAAATTTTGCCGCTGAACTTGGGCTACAGCTAATGCTCTTGATCAATAGTAACTGGCAGATCAAGACAGCCGAAAGCGGAGGCCACTTCTCGATGAACACTTTCACAGTGTTTGTCCCTGAGAATGCCACCCTCGTTCGCAAGAATGTCACCGTGATAGTCTACTTTGGTAGCCCAGCTCATGGCTGTGATGTAACAGGCGGAGTTTCCCGAGGGAACTCTACATTCGGCGGTCAAGTACTATTCTTCGTGGACTATGGTTGGGACGGAGTCCCTGACTTCTATACCGACGGAGCTACTGTTGCACAACTCACCAATGCCCACGGCACACCATCTGGCTCAGGAACTACTCGTACCGTGTCCTTGAACAAGGGAACTGATACGTGGATCTACTTCAACTTAGACATCACGGGGTATACTGTCAAGGATATAAAAAGAAATGACGGTGCCACGGTGACCGCGGTGAACGGAACACAGTACTGGGTTTACACGGACAACCTAGGGAATAGCATGCTATACGTGGTTGATGACCCGGCGTACTCGTACACGGTTGAGTTGATCGGTGGCCCAGGCGGCGGTCTCTCGACAGGGACACTATTGCTCGTTGGCGGAGCGGCAGCTGTGATCGTGGTAGTTGCACTCGTCGTAGTTATACGGAGAAGATCTGGAGCATCAGGCGTTACCGTTAAGCTCGTTTGATTGCTGCGATGTAAACTGAAAGCAAGTCGTTTGAATTATCTCCCTTTTTTTTCTTTATTCTCCTGTTTCTTGAGCATCATCGCAGGATCCTGGTTTTATGTAGTTGAATTTGGATTTATTTTCTAAATCCTCTAATTTGCTGTTCGACTGTGCGACTATTGCAGCAAAAGGATCAAAGATTGCATTAAAAACGCAAACCCATAAATAATCGCGCATACTTAGTGGTTCTAGTGTAAATGCTAATGGTTTTGCATTGTTCGTGTGTTATTGGTAGTTGTGGAGGTTGTGTCCCGGTGGATCGAGTTTCAACGGGGATTGAAGGACTAGATGATCATATTAATGGCGGCTATCCTAAGGGAAGAACCATCCTGGTTTCTGGCGATCCAGGATCCGGTAAGACGACATTTGGGCTTCATTTCCTTTTGGATGGAATAGTCAATCATAAGGAGAATGGCGTTCTGGTTACTCTCATGGAGGAGCCGAAGGAGATATTACTTGAGAACGCGGCTGAGTTTGGATTGGACTTGGCTAAGTATGAGAGTGAGGGTTCACTTTGTATTCTTGATGTTAGCCCTGTTAGGGTTGTTGTGGATCGCGAGATGACTTTCACTATTCCGGTTGAGGGGTCCGCGCTTGGGGCTAAGGGTTTCCATGTTGGTGAGCTTATCTCATTGATTAATAAGAAGATCATGGAAATCAATGCTAAACGTGTGGTAATTGATTCAATTACCCCCTTGACGTTGAGTAGGAAGGACCCTTTTGAAGTTAGGTATGACCTTAATACGATTATTGGGGTTCTCGATGCTGCTCTTGTTACATCTTTGCTAACAGTCGAGAGTGAGCATTGCTGTGAAGCGTATAGTGGAGTCGGAACCGTATCCTACCTCACGGATGGTGTAATATCACTTAGGACTGTAAGAGAGGGCAATGAGGTAAGACGCAATATGGAAATCGTGAAGATGTTGGGAAGCGCACATAGCCTCAAGCCAATTGAATATGAGATAACGAATACTGGAATTCAATTGAAAACTAGATGATTCTAATTCTTCTTATTCCTTTTGCGGGATTCTTAGTGCAGATCGGGCCCTCGACACAAGGGGAAGAATTAGCACGGAAGTGAAGGCTCAACCTTTTGTGCGACCTTGTGCAGATGCGATAGAAGTTCATGCGTTCCGTTTTTTGCAATGGCTGAAGTGCCGACAGCGTACACTTTGGGAAGGTTCATGATTTTCTGAACTTCGGCTGGACTCATAGCTTCAGGGCGATCCTGTTTATTTGCGGCGACTATGCAGGGAACGTTTTTCGGTGAGAGTTCCACGAGTATCTTTCTGGCTTGCACGATTGAATCAGGTTTCGTGGAGTCAACTACCATTACTAAGATTCTCATTCCTTCTGCAAGTACCTGGCGTACGACGGCAAATCTCTCTTGTCCAGGTGTACCGAACAGGTGGAGTTTCACTCCGTCCACGTCAACGTTGCCGTAGTCCATGCAGACGGTTGTGCCACGTCTGTCAATGTTGAAGGAATTCCCTTTGGTCATCGAGTTAATCAGCGAAGACTTCCCAGCTCTATATGGTCCTGTAACGAGAATCTTAACTTGTCTCACCACTTGGTTCCCTCTTCTCCACAACCCTTGAGAAACAGCCTTCAGCAGCTACGTCTCATTTACGAATCTACTTTATGCTTCAATCTAAGTACTGCGTTGGTGACACTTTTATCCCTTTCCGAAGCTAGTAACCTCTGGATCGTCCACTGAGGAGATCAGCGTAATACTAGCACCGAAAAACATTGAGTCCGACAATGGATAAATCACCACGCGTTACTCCGAGGAATCAGAACTGGCGTCAGGAAGCCATCAAGTAGTGCTTCATCAGTATTGTTTTCAAAAAAAGGGAGGATAGTTATGCAAGGAACTTAAGCATGGTGTTGACCACTTTGTCGGTTTCCTGTGAGAACAGTGCATGTGCGCTTTTCTCAAAGTAGGCAAGCTTTGCTCCTGGTATTCTATCGGCTAGGATCTTCGCGTTCTCCGGAGGGATGAGAATATCTTTCTTACCGTGCATTACTAAGGTGGGGGCTTTGATCTTTGGAAGTTGAGTGTAGGTGTCCCACGCCATAATCGCTTTTACTTGTCGCGTGAACGCGTCCTGCGTAATCGGGGCTTTCATAAGCTGCTCAGTTACCCGTTTCATGTAGTCAGGGCTGCCTTTCACGAAGTCCTCAGTGAACAGGATTGGGATTGTGTTCTTTACTATTTCCTCTGGCGTCCCTGATGCGCCGCTCATTAGAAGATTAAGTATTTTTGGTGCCGGTTGAACTGATTTGCTGGCTCCGCAGTTCGTAGAACAAAGAATGAGCTTCTCAACTCTCTGTGGATAAGTGAGAGCGAATTCCTGTGCTATCATTCCACCCATTGAGATGCCGAGTATGTGCGCTTTCTGTATCTTTAGGTTGTCCATCAGCCTTGCTGTGTCGTCGGCGAACATTTTGATCGAGTAATCAATTTTGGGTGCATCGGTGCGCCCGGCGCCACGGTTATCGAAGATGAGTGTCTTGTATTTCTTTGAGATTTCTTCGATTAGGCTTTGATCCCACCAGTCCATGTTGGCGGATAGTCCCATTATCATTACAAGTGGAAACCCTTTGCCTTGAACCTCGTAACAAACGTTTATGTCATTACACTTTACCTTTGGCAAGTGAACAGTCCCCTCTAATCTTATGGTTGTTCATGTCTTACTAGGAATTAGTTATTTCGGTCCCTGCCCTATAAATATTCCATTTTACCAAGTTAAAAGAAGTTTGCAGGATCCTGATCATAACAGAAATCCTGAGCTACGCCCCTCCTTCGGAGGTGGGTTCTTCCTCGTAAACTGGTTTTGCGTGGAATATGTAAGTGTCTTTTCCACCAGATATCACTCTCAGATCATCGCTCAAACCCTGTTTATTGATGAATCTCTTTAAATAGACTTTCAGCTTGCCCTTCGAAATTGGTGTTTTCTTCAGGACTCTCTTTTTCTTGCCTCTCTTCTTTTTCTCTTCTCCCTTCTTCGCCTTTCTGGTTGCTGTCTTCCCACTCGTCTGTTTTGTACCTGTTGTTTTGTCTGAGATAGCTATTCGTTTCCCATCCACTTTGGCTTGTATTCTTAGGGGAGCGATGTTATTGAGGAACTCGTTCAACTTGGTTAACAAGTCGCCTCCAAGATCGCCGGCTTCGATGAATATTTGAGACATTCTACATCAATCCTTTCTAGCATTCATACCGTAAGTGATGCGTTTCTCATATAAACGTTGATCATATTCTAGGAGGGCTTGAAGCCCCGTTTGTCTTATTCTCGCTGTCAGTCCCGTGCTGCAGTGAGGAGAGCCCCGAAAAGACCCAAAATGAATCCAACATAGAATCCTCCTCCAAAGAGAATGAAACTAGCAATCGAGAATACGGCTGCCAAAACTGCCCCAACAGTTTTGACCGTCTCTCTAGCGTGATGAAAAGCTACTGCCAGGAATCCAATCAGAATGAAAACCCCGAAGAGTAGGTTGACGTATCCTCCCCATTGTGATAGAAACTGACTTGGATAGCGTAGAGGTGACCGGAGTATGAGCGTGATTCCTTCGATGATAACGAGACATGATGCTATGAAGCAGAATGCCAAGCCGACGTGAAACGTCGTATTGCCCTTTGGGACTAACTTTGAACTGCCGGTTTTTAGTTTCTTCTGTTCCTTGCTGTTGATAGCCTTCGGCACAGTCTGATTCCCCTTGCTCGCATTCGAATTGATGATACTTCATTTGGCTATACTTAAGGTTTTACTTCTATAGCCCTAGCAGAAATATCAAGCCCGCCTTGGCCACTCTCTTCCTCAGTTCCTGCAGATTGGGTCTTTCAATTATCTTGAAGTTCTTCTTTCTGATAATCAAGCTGAAAACTGGATAAAGCTAGAATTGTCTCAAAAGCCTTGTTTTAACTTGCCTTTAGGTTCTTATGTGAAGCTTTTGACCTCATCGTGGTGCTTTTGCCGAGGACTACTTTGTCAAGGTATCGCTGATATTCATACAGTTTTGACAATGCCTTTGCTGCTTTCTCGGGCGTTGAGTATACGAGGATGTTCTTCTGCCGCATTGATATCTCGCTGACTTTGTCTCCGGCTGAGGTCAGAGTCACTGTCACTATTGGTTTGTTGTACTGTGCAACGAGTTTGGATATCTCATTTATAGAGTCTTCGTCGCCCTTCTCAAACATTTTTGCGAAAGCATTTGCTCCCTTTATGTCTGGGAGATCAGGAGAGCCAATCAAGAGCTCAACAAAACGTGATGCTCCAGACACCAAACCCAGCGCTATGGTTGCATCCACATCCTTGCTGCTTGCAAGGAGATCTAGACATTTGATATGAGACTTCCTATCAAGGGTTCCGACCAAGTCAACAGGATTCCCCTTGCTCCAATAGGGCGGAAGAATCTTGTCAAGTTCAGAAATGAGATTTGGCGAAAGTTTAGCGACCTCTAGTCCTGCTTCTTCGCATGCGTCCGCTGTGACAACGCCATAGCCTCCTCCCCAAGTGAGGATTCCTACGCGTTTGCCTTTTGGAAGAGGTGATCCCTCAAATGCCTTGGCAAGGTCGAGCAATTGTTCTATAGTTTCTGCTTGGATTATTCCAAGCTGTTTGAAAGCCGCTTCGTATATCCGTTTAGAACCTGCGATAGATCCAGAGTGCGACTTTGCCGCTCTGGCGCCAGCCTCCGACTTTCCGGCCTTGAAGACGATCATGGGTTTCGTCTTAGTTATCTCCTTTGAGACTTCCATGAATCTGCTTCCGCCATCGCTTCCTTTCAACCCCTCGATGTATGCGATGATGACTTTAGTCTCGGGGTCTCTGCCGTAATATTCAATGTAATCTTCACATCTTATTGCGGCTTCGTTACCCGAGCTCACGAACTTGGTGAAGCCTATTCCAACCTCCGCACCCATGTCAAGAAGCTGTGTTCCAAGGTTTCCGCTTTGAGAGACCAGCGCCACTCTACCTGGCTTAGGTCGGACTGGTGGCATGAGCGCGTAAAGGCTCACGTGCGAGCTGTATACTCCCATGGTGTTTGGTCCAATAAGGGCGATTCCTCCCCTTGATGCAATGTTCACCATTTCCTTCTCTAACATTGCTCCTTCTTCGCCTGTTTCGCTGAAGCCTGCGGTTATGACTATTGTCGCTTTGACGCACTTCTGAACACATTCCTCCATAATAGATGATACAGTGCCTGAGGGGGTGGCGATGACTGCCACATCTATGTCTTCTGGAATAGCGTTGATGTTCGTATAGACTTCCCTGTTCAGCACCCTCTTCTCGTTCGGGTTCACAAGAAAAAGCTTGCCAGTGTACTGACCAGTCAGAATGTTGGTTGGTATTATAAACCCCCATTTGAAGGGATTATTGCTGGCGCCGATCAATGCTATACTCTTCGGATTGAATAACGCGTCTAGGTTTTCCATGGGTGATCTGCTCATAAGATCAACTCCTGGCGGCTATTTGATGGAAGTCGTATTATTCTGCCATCTAACTAGTGTCTAAGCTGAAAGCAAGTTGTAAGTAGATCTCCGCGCGCCTATAAATAAAGGACTCTCGTGAACTGAACGCATCCTGTTGGAACACAATCGAGGGATGGGCATTTCTTTGGTGTTGCCTTCACAGTTGTGTTTCTTCAAGTGATTTCTGGCGTAACTATTAAATGGACTTGGATAGTATGGTTCTTAATAATATTACCTTTCAATAATGTTATATGTGGCTTTAGTTGAATTAGTAGTTGGATCTATGTGGGATTGCTCTAAGGGAGAGAGTTTTCGCTCTTGCAGGAATTTGTTCTTTCAGATGTTTCCGATGAAATCGGGAGATGCGCTTCACTGTCGATCCTCTTGGAAGTCAGTGGCTACCCGAAGCCTGGAAACATTCACCGAAATCGGGATTTTGAGAGAACGAAGTTTGAGCATTTTCTCTGCAGCGCGGTGGCCATAACACCTTCCATGGTAACACTGGCTCTTAATGGTGCGTTACTTGGCCTAAATAGGCTAGATGAAGG
>JAHPYV010000158.1 GCA_019058495.1 Promethearchaeati archaeon | reverse complement strand
CATAAAGAGCAAGGGCTTAGGAATCAGAGAGCTCGCCGAGATCCTTGGAGTCAAGCCCAATACACTCTACGCAACTTATCGACGTGGGGGGCTTAAAGCTACGCTAGTGAACGAAGATTCGGGAAAGGGACATAGGCACCTGATAGTACCAAAAAGGGAGGCGGATCGCCTCAAGATGAAATACCATGCTCTAGACAGGCTCCGAATCGAGGTATTAACGACCCCGTTGGTCAAGGCAGGAAAAGATGAAGCAGACCTGTCGGGGAAAAGATGAGCGTACTCTTATTCTCATGAATTAATGGTATAGCGTGCCTCTGAGGAGGGGTCGTCTCCCCAAATTTCTCTTTGAACCACTGGGCTACGTATGGGCGAAGGTTCTTCATCGTCTTCCCTTCTGGAGGAGGAGACCCTTTTATGAAGTTGATTGTCATCTACAGCGTCACACGCCAAAAAAGGTACTATGATCGCAAAAAACTAGATAATTTGAGACGAGATAAAAAATCTTGCTGTGTCCTTTGCGTCAGAGAGCCGGTTTTTGAGATAGTAGAGAAACTAGGGAAAATAAGTAAAAAGCATCAAGATTACGATCAAAAATGGCAATAATCATAACAGGACTCCAACAAACGAGAGGTAAGCGTCCTACTTCATAGGCTTCTCTTTCTTGCCCAGCCACAGGGCTTGGATCGAGATGCCATTTACCTTGATGACTCTGTACCTTACGCCTGGAAGGTCGCCCATTGAACCGCCTTTTCTGCCTCCAATCCCTTCTATCATAACTTCATCGTGCTCATCTACAAAGTCGAGGGCACCGTCGTAAGGAATGAAAGCAGTTACTGTTCTGCCATTCTTAATCAGTTGGACTCTAACGCATTTTCTCACTCCAGAGCTCGGTTTTCTGGGTTCTCGTCCTACTTTCTCTAAGACAATGCCACTTGCTTGTGGAGCCCCCTCAGATGGAGTCATCTCTCTTATCCTAAGCATCCTGTTCTTGAAATTGCGATTGCGCCACCTGAAGTGTTTGCGTTGTTCAACGATTTTCTTGGCGGCGTACTCTCCAGTTGGGGACTTGCCCATCTTTGCTCATCAACCGATGCTTTTTGGTCAAGTGAGTAGCAATAAGGGATAATAAGAGCGATATTTAACGTTTTTGGGGCAATCCACAATTAGTCAAATTCAATATGGGCCAGTTAAACTGGTTCATTCTCGTCAGCCTTCTTTCTTCGAGTTACTAGGTAGACTCTAAGGAAGTAAAATCCAAGAGCTGGTACGAACGACCAGAATGCTATTCCATAGACTGTTGCAGAAGACACCAAGTATAGAAACGGGTTACCGTCCAGAGGAAAGAATGGTTGCATCTCAGGATACAGAAATGAATCCAAGAATACATGAAGCCAAACGCCCAGCAATGATGCCACTAAAATGTTCCTGAACGTCGCTTTCTGAGGCAGAAAGACTAGGTGGGCTGAAATCCACTCTATCTTTCTCTTGAGCGGGACTGCTAGAGCTGCCACCAGTATGGCTACGATCGTGGCTCCCACATAGGAGTGGAAAAAGAGATGCTGAAGATTCATTAGAAATGGTTCAATGTCAACGATCACGCTTGACACGATCAGAATCGGAATATTTAGAAGAGGAAAAAACATCAGACCTATGAGAAGTGAAGGCCCCCAATGGAATGGCGTGAATGGCAAGACAAGACACCCAGTAAACCATGATATGTTTCTTCCAAGTAAACATTTCTGTGACCGTGAGCAATGTTGCCAAGTTGGAAATTTAAATCTCCTCTACTAGATTATGGCTTATTCAACTTACCTA
Organism: Promethearchaeati archaeon; assembly: GCA_019058495.1. Classification (GTDB taxonomy): domain Archaea; phylum Asgardarchaeota; class Atabeyarchaeia; order Atabeyarchaeales; family Atabeyarchaeaceae; genus JAHPYV01. The sequence continues at coordinate 5,026 of JAHPYV010000158.1, read as the reverse complement.
ATCGGACCGAGAGGTTTTGAGCTGTTGGCAGTAAAAGGCGCAGATGAAGCCGGATCAATAACGATGATCGAATTATCTCAGCTATATCACGAGATCTCTGATTCCTTGATGGAAGGGTCAGCCTTATACCTAGTTGATGATTACCTATCTTCTATCAGAGGAGTCGATCGGATCGCGACGAAATACGACAGTGATACGGCGTGCTTTGCCGTGAGGGGTCATGACCATACGCGCTCTGTAACCTTCCTTCTCAGCACATCTGGAGCATACCGCTCGATGCCGTGCTCTGGAAATAAAGATGAAGTCAAAAGCTACGAGAGTTATCTGAACTTGATTGTAGGTAATCTGTTGTCCGCAAGTCTTGCAATGAAAGGAGTAACTGGAAATACTTGCAAAGTGTCGCCTATTGATGTTTACCTTATCCTCGTCGGACAGGTAGAAAGAGACCATAGTTATCAGCGCTTCAACGTGCAGTCACTAAGGGAGTCAATACTAGGTAGAATTGGATTTGGAACCCATCTTGTCATCATAGAATCCACAGGTTTGAGGGCGTGCACTGTTCAGAAAGGGTGTCTAGTCTTTAAACTTAGGATTAGAGGGCGGTCGCACAATCCTGCTTTCCCGTGGCTGGGAGAGAATCCATGGGATGTGTTGATCAGATTTGAAAGGAGCTTAGCCAGCACTATGAAACCAAGACATGACATTTACCCAGTTGAAGTGGGAAAGGCTCCACCAATGATCCTCTCAAGTTTTCTACTTGGATATCCCACAATGACTCCATTGCAAGTCGAGTACCACCAACCTTACTCGATTGGCGAACATAGCAGTATTGAAGCTGAATACTATGTTTCCCTTCCTCCTGAATTCCCGTACAGGGAATTCGAGGACAAGCTCCCGGTCACACTGAAGGAGATTGTCAAAGGCACTGGGTGCGATGCATCAGTTGAAGTGGTTTACGAAGAAGAGCCGTTCCGCGAAGACGCCCAATCAGTGATCGTCAAGGCTACTTCTAACGCGTTCCTGAAGCTGACTGGGTTCGAACCCATCTTCGAGTGGCTGCCGTATCCTGCCTCAGCCAAGGACTTAACTTCGAATGGATTTGCCAAGGACATTGTGGCCCTCGGCCCAGGAGACTGGACTTTGAGCAGCGCTCAGAGTGAAAAAGCTATAATTGCTGAAGCTCTTCGGGCTTCTGAGATTCTTGCCAGCGTACCCTATGAGGTTTCCTTGCTGTCCGAAAATCCACACTCAGAGGAAGGCAGGTGAGACCAGATGCATCTCCATACTGTGAAAAGAAGACTTGAGACAAGCATAATGAGGGTCTCTCCAGCAAAACCGAACTCTGGAATAACATTGAATGGCATCTTAGCTTGCCCGAGAAATGTTGTAAGAGGCGACAGCAATGTGGTGCTGCATAAACGATCGGACTACGCGTTCACTGTTGAACATCCTCTGGCAGCTCTAAGGATGTCTGGCATTCACGATGCGTCGGTAGAAGGAGTTGAAGAGAAATGGGAATTTTCTAGGCCACAGCATAGAGCTGCCTACTCACTTGGGCTCAAGCCATCTTCAGTATTTGGCAACCCCGAAGGCACAATAAGCGGAGGTCTCATGGAATTGATCGCTGAGCAGGGGATCATTGATTCAGGTGTCGAAAGAGAAGAGACAACAGTGGCAGAGAGTGTCACTGCAGCGACACAGGAAGGAGGAAAACTGGAAATAGAACCAGCACGCGGGGGAACTGGTCTCAATATTGAACTCTATTTGGCAACTCTCGGTCCACTACAAGTGCGATTTAACCCCGAAGTCGGTTTGAAACCCGACGAGTTCAAGAAAAGAGTTGGAAAATCAGTCACGGCTTTCATCAAGGGACCAGTAGAGGATTCACTTTACCATGCACTAGGCGACCTCATCGGTGACCTCGCAGGAACGGGTGGAATCGACAATGCAAACGTCAAAGCCAAGTTCATGCGACGATACCATCAGTTGACCATGACAGCCATCAAGAAAATGAGGCTGGTCAAGTCTATCTAAGTCCTTGTCGATGCAGGAACGATCATCCTCAGAAGCTTCCCAAATGGTTCCTCCACTTTGATATTTGCCTTGGAACTTGTCTCAATGTAGTCATCCAGATTCATTCTGGAGGCAAAACGCCTGGCTTCTACAGCCAATACGTGTCTTGCAAGGTCGCATTTCGCCCCAACAAGTATGATCGGAACTCGTTTTTCCGGCGGCAGCCCACTTCTAGCCAATCTGACCCAGTCGTCTAATCTCACAAATGTTGACGGCCGGGACAAATCGAACAGAAGAAGTATCCCCCTTGCGCCTCCCTTGGAAGATGGAATGAAAAGTCTGAACCTTGGCTGACCACCTACATCCCATATCTGGAGCTTAACAGTTTTTCCGCCATCGGTTCTCATAGTCTTCGATGCAAATCCGAGTCCAATGGTCATCGACTGGTCAGAGTATTCCCCTGTGACAAACCTTCGTATGAGCGTTGTCTTCCCAACGCCGCCCTCTCCAATCACCATGATCTTGATAACTTCAATGAATCTTGTGTCTATAGGAGTGGACCAAGATTTGCCTTGCATCAGACCACCAACACCATAAGGATCACGATATCGTGGGGAAAACTACCTCGGTTGGTTTAGCCACTTCTCCTATGGCGCGTATCTTCTTCTCATTTCTCTAGGTGTCTTTCTGTTGCTCAAAGATTATGTGCTTTCTCCAGGTTTCAGATTCAAGCGGGTAATCGGAGCGGTAATGCGTTCCTCGGCTCTCTGTACGCATTAACGCTGTTGTTGAGGTTAGTAGAGCGACGATGACCATCAGCTTCAATTCTATTGATTCTGGAGAGTTGCTCTTCAAATCTCCTCCTTCAAGGAACCAATTTGACAGCTGTCCAACTGCCTTCTCTAAGTTCTCATAAGATCTGATCATTCCGACATTTTCCCACATTAGTTCCTGCAGATTTGCCAGAGATAATTCTTTATCGTTGTAATCATCTGCAACTTTGTTCTCGTTGACTTTAGATTGCATGACATGCTTCTTGAGAGAGGTGACAACGTCATTTGGTTCCGGCGCGCTTCCGATCCATTCGTTGCCAGATATTATTCTTTTGACTATTCTTTTTCCGAATACGAGTGTTTCCATCAGCGAGTTACTTGCGAGTCTATTTGCTCCATGCACGCCCGTGCAGGCTGCTTCTCCACATGCGAATAGCCCTTTGATGTTGGTTTCGCCCCAGACATTGGTCTTAACGCCACCAATCATGTAGTGAGCTGCGGGAGCGATAGGGATCATCTCTTTGGTTATGTCAAGTCCTTTGTCTAAACAGAACCTATAGATGCTTGGAAACCTCGTGACGATCTGCTTGCTGGGAAAGTGGGTAACGTCTAAGTAAACATGATCCGACTTCGTTTTGCCCATCTCAAACAGAATTGCTCGGGATACGATGTCTCTCGCAGCTAACTCACCATCGGGATGATAATTGTGCGCAAAAGCTTCGCCGTTAATATTCCTCAAGAGTCCTCCCTCACCTCTAACGGCTTCTGAAATCAGGAACCTTGGAGCGCCAGGCATGAATAATGCTGTGGGATGAAACTGAACAAACTCCATATCGGATATCAGCGCACCCGCTAAATAGGCTATTGTGACTCCCGTTCCAGTGGCTACAGAAGGGTTTGTGGTGTGTTTGTATAGCATTCCAGCACCACCAGTCGCAAGCACAACATGCTTCCCTAGAAATTCAGTCTCTGAAGATGTTCTGCAGTCGATGGTCCTTATACCGTAGGCTCTCCCACTTTCAACAAGAATCTCTGTTGCGAGGTGGTATTCGTAAAGACTGATGTTTGATCTCTTCCTGACCAGCGAACTTAAGGTCTGCTCAATGTTCGCCCCAGTTGCATCTCCTCCAGAGTGGAGAACTCTTGGCACAGTATGAGCTCCTTCTCTAGCGAGTGCTATCTCCCCATCGACGGTGTCAAAAAGCACGCCAAGGCTGATCAAATCAGCAATTCTGTCCGGAGCCTCATCTACTAGAATCCTTGCTGCACTTGGGTCAACCAACCCAGCGCCAGCCTTTATGGTGTCGCTATAATGGAGGTTAGGTGAGTCGAACGGCCCTATAGCCGCAGCTATCCCACCCTGCGCGTACTTAGTATTACATTCCTCGAGACTACTCTTATTAACAATTGCAACCCTAAAATGGCGACTAGCCTCGATGCTGGTGTATAGACCGGCAATCCCACTGCCTATTACTATGATATCAGCTGATTCCATTGCATGAAGGCATCTCCTTTGCGTGCGCAGTCTGTTGGTGGAGTAGATGAGAATGGCTCAAACCTAAATATATATGGAATCCTCATGAGTTAATCCTTTGGGGAAAACTTATCACCATAGTGAACCATGCAGCGAAAGAACTGCGAGGCTTACAATTGGTACGAAAGCCTTTTGAGTCGTCTAGCCTTCTCATCAAAAAGGTCTAAGGACAGGAATCCGTGTTCCACTACGCCCCTTCATAAGATAAAATGGGGGAGCCTGCTATGAGTGACGGTAAAGTAATGGTTGAAACGAGAAAACTCGTGAAGACGTACAAGTTGGGAGACAGTGTTGTGCATGCTCTGAGGCGAGTGAATCTGAAGATAATTGAGGGCGAAGCGGTCGCCATCATGGGCCCATCAGGATCTGGTAAGACGACACTCCTTAACATGTTAGGGGCTCTGGACACTCCGACCTCAGGCGAAGTCATAATCGATGGCGTCAACATCTCGAAGATGAGTGACAAGGAACTAACCCTAATCAGAAGGCATATGATAGGCCCCGTCTTCCAATTCTATAACTTGATCCCTGTTCTGACAGCCATTGAGAATGTTGAGCTACCCATGATTTTTGCTGGCTCCCCTAAAGATGTTAGAGGTGCGCGGGCTAAACAACTTCTGAAAATCGTGGGTCTGGGCAGCAGGATGGATCATCGACCCGATGAGTTAAGCGGCGGCGAACAGCAGCGAGTAGCCATTGCCAGAGC
>JAHPYV010000157.1 GCA_019058495.1 Promethearchaeati archaeon | reverse complement strand
GTCTTGTAATGTATCGAGTTTGGTCAGTTCTCGAGGAAACCTGGTAGATCCTCCAATTGAACTGGGCCCCAGACACAGTGCCACCCTGTAAGCTGTTTTACCTTCTTTGGATCAATCCCAGAAGCCGCCAATTGAGGTAGGATGATCCTTCGATGGCTTACGTACTTTTCGAGGCTTGAGATCTTGATAGCGGTGACCACCGATTCTGCGTTGAAGATATCTCCACTTGCAGCACACCACGCGTTGATTCCATGAGTTGGCGCCACAAGAATCCATGCGTCGATCTTCTTCCTCTTTAGAGTATTATGCAATCGGTGAACTGTTAATTTGAAGTTGCATGTGCAAAGAACAGGGCTGTCCGCGCTAGGGTTTCCACAGCGGATAAGCCCAATTTCGGTTTCATGGCCAATCATGCGCATTGCAGTTTGCCAGAGAGTGGTACGCACTCCTCCTTTGGGAGGAAGAATGGGTTTGAATCTTGGAGAAGTGAAACGTTCACGATCGCGGACTGTGTCCTTCGGTTTCCTAGCCTGAACTAGTTTGAACGAGTCTAATTGATAATTCTCAGTCTTTTGAATCGTGAATCCCACGCCTTCTACTTTCTTGTCTAAATTGCGAACAGGTTTTGTGGTGGTTTGAGTCATGAGGAAAGTGAGGAACTTTAGGGGGACAGCAATAAGGGCATGTAGCCCTAGTTTTGATACTCTCGAAGGCAAGACTTCGTCGGCCAGTATGAGGGCTCCACCAGGTTTCAAAATACGGAATGCATGAGCCAGAGCATACCTTTGTTCTGAATCATGAAGTTCCGAGAAAACGAAGGTGGAGGTAACAAAATCAAACGAATTGGATGGAAATTTGTCCAGCTCTGCAGCACCCTTAAGCTGCAATTCAATTCTAGAGGCGATTCTTTTGCCTTCTTCACTTTCTCTCCTTTTTGATTCCAGTTTTCTTTGAGCTATAGAGAGCATTCTTGAGGAGTTATCAATGCCTAATACCTGAAGACCGCGTTCTGCTAATAGGAGAGCTTGAGTTCCAGTTCCGACTCCAATTTCAAGAACTTTGTGTCCTTCTCCCTCCATGAGGTCAGCAATATGCGACCGGATGGCTGTTAATCTTCCCCATCCAAGCCAGTTTATTCCTACATCATATCGTTCTGGCGCAGATTCCAAAGCTTTCATGTAGACGTAACTCATTTTCAATCCTCAAAGCGCGCATTCTTGCTAGATTTCCGAATGATGTTCGATCTGAGACATAAGCTGTGTATTTGGAATCTCTTAGAGACTGGTAACTAGTTAATAGACATATATTTTCAGAGTGTCTTTGCCTTTGATATAAACGTAGTGGGTTACCTTGTGAGGCAATCGGTTGTGCTTGAGGGTGGGAAGATGGGTGAGTTAGGTGTTTTCGGGGGAAGCTGTGGCTGGGGGTCTGAGTGTCTTCGGTGTGCTTGGCTTCTGTTCTTTTTGGATCTGTCTTTTCGTTAATCGAGGGGGTGATTTGGTAATGGATATAAGCAGGTATCGTCAGGCTAATATCTATGCCTCGTGGTGAGTTGCTGACGGCGGCGTGGGCTGGGAATGAGGCGGGGGCGATCTGGGGGGTTCCTCTGGTTCTCTACGTTTTACTGCGGATTGACTGGCCTTCCTTCACGCAGCGGGAGTTGTCCGCGCTGTCTCATTCTTTTCCGCAAGATGTTGCTTGGTTCTTCTTCTACGTGGTTGTCGTTGCCATGGTGGTGTTGATAGTGTTTTTGGCTTCTCCTTTGGGCGCTTTTTTAGGCGTCGTGTATTTCTGGCTGTACGATGGGCTCCCAGGTGGGAGTTCGTTGAGGAAGGGTGTAGTCTTCGGCGTGTTATGTTGGGTCGTAGTTGCCGTTTGGGACCTTGTCACATCTATTCAGGGGGGCTTAACCCCGTTTGAAGTGGTAGGAGATGTCGCGTTGGCACTTGGGTTTGCTTTGGTCTTTTGCGTGCTTCTTGCAATATTCTATGACAGGTCTGCAGCGCAGGAAGAGTCGTGAGACCAGCCTTGAGAGAAAGGGGTGGCGCGTTGCCTCAGCTTGGAAATTGACATAGTAGTCCTCGAATCTTGCGTTCATAATTTGGGGATGCAGAGGGATTATGTTCCAGGACCGACGTGCCATTTCCGTTTAACTTGGTCGCGTTATATTCTTTATTTGGTGTGCGGTGATTCCTCTATATCTTGAGGCGCATTTTCTTTTTTCAGTGGAGGTTCTTTTTGCGGCCCACCCTAGAAGGGGAATGATTGATTTTCTGAGTTCTGTTCCGTCGTCGGTTAGTGAGTATTCTACTCGGGGAGGTATCTCCGAAAAGGCTTCTCTCTTGATTAAGCCTTCGGCTTGGAGTTCCTTCAACGTGTCGGATAGGGTCTTAGGACTGATGCCGCTCAACTCTTCCATGAGTGCGTTGAACCTGAGCCTTTCGTTATTGCCGATGGCGTTGACGATCAGGAGCGCCCACTTCTTGCCTATTACATCTATGATGCCTTCAAGAGGGCAGAGGCACACGTGATCACCATTTTCACACATACTGTTCACTTTCCTCGTACGTAGTGACTCTCTAACTATAAACTTGGTAGTATAAATACTTCACTTTTCATATTCTTAGCGGCGTAGAAAGGAGGCGAACCAAAAATGTGTTGCCAATGCGGTTGTGGATCACATCATCATGAGGAAGGACAAGAAGAAGCGTATGAACTGACCCATGCTAGGCGTTTCCTAACTAAGGCAGAGAAGGTTGAGAAGTTGAAGGAATATGCGGAGGAGCTAAGGAAGGAACTTGCAGCAGTCGAGGAGCACATCAAGGAATTAGAAAGCTAAGCAAAACTATTAGAATGAATGCCTAACAACAATATCTCCCTTTTCTTGATTGTAGAATAATACGAATCCCGAGAAGGACCTGCGGACGACGCCAATGGCTAACGTCAAAAGGAGCAAGTATAAGCTGGGCGTTACAAGGAATCATTGAGGGCAAGATGGGGTTTCGAACCATGCCATTAGAAAGCGCTCTTGAAGTGTCAAATCTAACAAAACGCTATGGCGACATTCTGGCCGTCGACCACATAGGCTTCGAAGTAGAGAAAGGAGAGATATTCGGTTTCCTAGGCCCTAATGGTGCTGGCAAGACAACCACGATTCGAATGCTCACTGGTGTTATCAAACCAGATGACGGTAGGGCTTCCATTTTGGGCCACGACGTACTCAAAGATGGACTTAGGAGTAGACAGGTAACAGGCGTTGTTCCAGAAATGGCGAATGCCTACATTGATCTTTCGGCATTTGGAAACCTTACGCTGATGGGTGAGTTGTATGGAGTACCCAAGAAGCAGAGGGAGAAGAGCGCCTCTAAGCTTCTGAAAGGAGTTCGCCTATACGATCGAAGGAATAGCCTCGTGAGAGAATTCTCAAGAGGAATGAAGCAGAGGTTACTGCTGTGCATGGCCCTGATCAGCGAGCCTCAAATCCTTTTCTTGGACGAACCCACAGCAGGTTTGGATGTCGAGAGCCAGCGTTTGATAAAAGATATGATTCGTGAGTTCAACAGAAACGGAACAACGGTGTTCTTGACGACACATAACATGGAAGAAGCGAACCAGCTTTGCGATAGGATAGCCATCATTAATCGCGGCAGAATCGCAGCGATTGATACTCCAGAAAAGCTCCGCATGCAAAGCAGCGGATTGAACTCTGTGGAGGTCAGCTTCGAGAAAGCGGTGCGAGCTGAAGAGTTGATGAAAATCGAAGGCGTAAGAGAGGTCAAAAGGACTGGGGATAAGATGAGACTGTACACGGATCAGCCAAGCATAGTACTCGAGGGAATTGTTGATTTTGCGCGCCGAAGGGGGCTCAAGGTAGTCACCGTCAACACATTAGGTCCCACTTTAGAGGATGTATTCCTCAAGCTCGTGAGAGGGAGCTAAAGGAGGTTGATGTTATTCTTGGGCAAACATGTTTATTGGGAGCAGTTCAAACGGTCTCTTGCGATCGTCAAGAAGAACATACGCATCTACTACTCTAAGGGACCTGTCATCACTTTTGGTCTTCTGATACCCTTCTTTCTCTTACTTTCTTTTTATATTGGGCGAAACGTTACCGTTGAAGCTCTCATACCGGGGTTACTTGGAATAACTGTCTTCTTCACAGCAAGTTCAGTTGGGCCTGCAATCGTTCCCTGGGAGGCGCGATCAAAGACGCTTGAGAGGCTCATATCTTGCCCTATCTCCATTTGGACGATCTTTGTCGGCGACATGCTTTCATCCTTCCTTTTCGGGGCGATCATCTCGGTATTTCCCGTGATCATCGGCTTGTTGCTAGGCGTGGAGATAACGAGCCCACTATTGCTTGGACTTGGAATCATTGTAGGAGCATTTTGTTTTGCTTCTCTCGGAGTACTCATGTCTGCGTATCCGCCAACAGATGTTCCAGCAACTATTATGATGCTGTCTTCTCTGATCAAGTTCCCGCTAGTCTTCATAAGTGGAATCTTTATTCCCATTGAAGAGCTACCAGATTGGGGCAGGATAATTTCCTCTTTTTCTCCGTTAACATATTTCACTGATCTGGCGAGGAGTTCAATGCAAGGCTACAGCTACTTCCCATATTGGTTGGATATCGTGGCCGTGGCCGTATTCGGAATCGTCTTCATGGTCTCAGCAGTGAAACTCCATGAACGCACAATACAGAAACGACTTTGAGATGCACTTGCCTTGACACATTCGTAGACAAAGGAAATTGGTGGAGAGCGCGCGCTCCGGAGTCCCAATGTTATTGGCTTAGGAATAGTCAGTTCTTTTTTAGGCGGAAAAAGGGGGAAGAGTATCAGGAAATCTTCTCTTCCGATGTTTGATGGGTGCGAGTTCCTCTCTTACTTCCTGCTCTTCTTTCTGCGACTTCTGCTCTTCTTGGGTCTTTTCATTAGAACTACGCCTGCTTTGATGACCATAGCTGCGAGTACGCCAGCTATCAGAGCAATCGGGATTGGCGTGTTGCTCTGTCTTCCGAAGACATGGACCGTGTTGTCAGATTGTCCAGCAGCCACTATTGTTTTTCCATCAGTTGACACTGCAGCTGCCCTTACCTCGCTGCCCATAGTATAGTTCCATGATGGGGCGGAAGGAGGTGGGGGGATTAGATGTGATGACGGCGCTAATGATGGGGTGACTTGAACACGTTGAATACTGAGAAGACTGAACGTGATCAGTGCGAAGATAAGAAAGGCTGAGAGGTGAATCGATGTTGACTCCGCGTCAAATTCCTTAGCTCTCCATCACGCGTTAGTTTGGCGTTCTCTCTTCTGACCATCTATTTATTTGTTCCTTTTCAGGGATGCGTCATCCGTCTTTCGCAGATAAGATTTAAGAGATACTTTGTTAATAATTAACATCTATGGGTAATGAATCACATCACGCCAGGATCGCAGGGGAAAACCTGCAAGGTGCCGCTGAGGAGCTCGGGAAGAAAAGATTCTCGAACGTGGCGTTTCTGTCTATGAGAGCGCTAGAGCAGATGATCGAGGCATGCGCCTCAAAAGAGGGACTACATTTCCATGAGAACCCGAGAACTGCACATAAGAGTCGACGCGATTGGCTTAAGACACACTATCCAGATCTTGCAAGTTATTGGGATCGGCTCTGGGGGATTTATGGTGCTCTCGGGTATGGTGGAAAGAACGGAGACAGAGCCAGTGAAGCTGAAGCAACTGTGAGGAGATGTCTGAGTGAACTGAGCAGGAGAGAGAACATTGCAGTCACAGGTCTATGAAGAAATAAAGTGTGTCGCCAACGAGATAAAGGATATCGAAGGAGTGGAGGCTGTGGTGCTCTTTGGCAGTTACGCAAGGGGAGACTACACCGAAGGAAGTGACATCGATCTACTCGCGCTATTCAAGAGAAAAGCCACTCTTGACAAGAGATCAATAGATGTTTACGGAATCACAGGTAAGTCTGCACTTTTTTTCCAAGTCATATGCATGACGCTGGAAGAACTGCAGAGCTCGACGCTCTTGGAGTCTGTTCTAAGAGATGGCAGAATACTCTTCTCGAGCGAAGAGGCAAGGAAGTCGCTCACTCCTGTTCACAAGCCATACGCTCTCGTAACCTACAGTACAGCTAATCTCAAAGCTAAACAACGGGTTATCTTCAGCCAGAAGCTTGAAGGTCGACGTCAGAAGAAATACAGGTATGAAGGACTAATTCACAAGCTGGGCGGCTACAAAGTTGGGAAGGGCGTACTAATGGTTCCCAGCGGCAACCTTAAAGCATTAACCGAACACTTTGAGAGAACTAAGATCGACTACTCAATAAGATATGTCTGGGCCTAGAGAGCAGCTTCAGCCAGTCACCGTAACGATGCAACTAGAGTTCAAGCATGTGCTGCCGTAAGCTCAAGAGACATACATGTGTTTATTGCAAGCGTGCGCTCTCTGCTAGTGAGATAATGTGCAAAACATCTCCATAAAGGTGAGAGAGCTGAAGCCAGATGTGGGGTGCTGTTTCCGATCTTCTTAGTCATTGTTTGTCCAGTCGTTTCTTGTATCCGAACCTTTCATTTCGCTTCGCCAATTAGACTTTTTCTTGTCAGGCCATGCGATTGCTGAAGCAACATTTGTCACGGTATTCGAGATACTCTTTTGGATTCTATTCAGCACTCAAAATGAAATCCCCATAGAACAAACAAATTCCGAGAATTATGACTGAAGTTTAACCCTAACCCCCCGCACTTCTGCCCAAGATTTGCGCGCGAAAACGTTATGTGCACTATCAGCCCCTTTGGAGATGAAGGGATGAGTTTGAGTAAGAAGGAACGTGTCAAGGAAAAGAAAGCCAAGCCAGATGAGCTGGTTGTATTG
>JAHPYV010000156.1 GCA_019058495.1 Promethearchaeati archaeon | reverse complement strand
GCTGATGGGTGAAGATGCGGTCGCGTATGGGGGCGAGAATAATTTCTATAAACGAATTGATATAGGAGACATCTGGCCAGAGTACAAGAAGCTTGTCGAGAAAGCTCACTTTGACAACAAGAACCGAGCCATCGTTAACATTAGGTGGGTGGTTGGAAAAGGTCGAATTAGAACGGAGACAACGATCAAAAAAGTGATTCTACTTGAACGAGATCAGGAAGATCCGAGAATAATCGAAAAGCTGACTCCAGAGGAAGCATTGAATTACCTTATTGACCACGGCTTTTGCAACCCGCACCAGCTCGTCAAAGACGACAGAAAGCTGAAGCTGAGAAAAGATTTCTTCAAACAGTACTTGAATGGGGTCACCACACACTTAGTGAATACTGTCAAGCCTCCACTAGAAACTCACAAAAGAATTGTTGAGATTGTAACAGAAGCAAGATAAACCAGAAAAATGACTGAAATGGAGTTTCATGGCTCCACACTGATAAGTAGAACCGCAAAGTATCCAGATGTGAAGGAACTCCAAGACATCATGAGATTATGAGCGAAGCAAAGGATGCTCTTCCAAGTAAGAAGAGTGGCTGCTCATGGAAGAAAAGCAATCAGAGATCGACGAGAAGATCAGGGGCATTGACGCAAAAATAAAAGCCCTTGAGGAGAAACTTGACGCTGGACAGATCAGCAGTGAAGAATACATACCGCAGCTGCTTGCACTTTTCTATGAGATCGAGGAACTGTCCCCAAAGGCTAGGGCAGCCAGAAAGAGGAAGATCAATTTCAAAGCGATGATACTCGGCGGGGTGGTTGGTTGGTTGGTTTTCTTCACAGCGTTGGTTTTCTTGGGGCCAATGGAGTTCTCCTTGAGAGCTAGTAGCCTATCATCGACGGGAGTTGGACCCTATCAGACAATGCTAAACTTGATTAGTTACTCAGATATTCAGTCTATTCAATCTAGTCAACCTTTCTTTGTGTTCCTGTACTATCTGATTGTTTCGCTCTGTACTTTTCCTGATGTCCTCACGCTATCATTTCCCATCCTTGGCGGACTGATCGCTGGGATCGTGACTCAGTACACTAATCACACAAAGACTGCTGAGCCCATCATAATTGGCGAAAAGAAGTTCCGGTATGTTCGCCTAGACGAGGGTTTCATAGCGGGTGGGGTAATCGCTGCGATCTTGACACTTATAATTATGCTGATCTCAGCGGTAGCCTATGGACAATGGCTAACTGGGCAAGGAATAACCCTCGATGACACAACGCTTCCTTGGGGGTATCTGTTCCGCGTCTTTCTCCCAACACTCTTCGTGTATCACCTATCAGTAGGTGGAGCCGCTGGAGCACTCGGAGAAGTGATTATATCACGAAAAATGCCAGCGTGAATCGCTGTTTCCGAAAACAACAGGCATCATTACATCTACGGGCAAAAATGCGGGGGCCCCACCAAAAAAAACAAGTAAAACAACTTCTTGCCGTGGCGGCGGGGGGCGGGCCATTTCTAGGTGGACCATATTCCGCTTTCCTCGTAGCTGAGCTAAAGGTACATCAGCTTCTATTTTAATATATTTTTCTGTTTCTTCTCCAGAGGTCTAAGGCTCATCACTGATTGATAAAACTCCATGCTCGTCGAAGGCTTGTAGCTCTTCTTTATAAAAGGGTCGGTGAGGAACAACCTTCAAAAGCGTTGAGTTAGACGCTGAGAGACCTAGAGGCAATGAAAGACCTCTAAGCGGACGGCCAGAGACTCTGACCTTTAGTTCTTTGTTGAATTTCACCGTATTATAGTATCGCCAAAGGTTGCCACGGCACGATTCTGCGTCGAGTATCTCCCCAATTGGCAAGTGTCCCATCATGACTGAGCTGCCAACCTTGATGTCGACTGCACTTGATAGTAAGAGACCCCCCACACCGTAATGCGGAAACCCACCATCCAATATTCCCGTTCTGCCATCACCCCCAAAGACTTTGATCCCAACATAACCCCCCAGGGAACCAAGCATTCCGCACGGCGGCTTCATAAGAAGATACTTAGGTGCTACTGAGACAACTTCACAGGGAATGTTACCAAGATCAATTTCCTCTCGTCCATTGTCTTCATTACCCTCAAAAAGCTTGGGGGCAACCGGAAAGGAGCCCCGCGCTCTTATGGGATCATCTTTTGGTCTTACTTCAACATGTATATGATGCCCCGTCCAGAAGTTGAAGAACCCGCTTCTAACATATTCTCCTATTAGTGTTGAGACCTCGACTTTATCTCCAACATCGACGGCGGATCTCAGGTGCAGTATTTTCGTTGTCAATCTTGCATCGTTAGCTATCAGAACTAGTGCTTGGTCTTCATCAGCTTTGAAGTGTATTGAGCTAGGAGCTCTGATTGCCAGGATGCCGATGACTCGTCCTTCGACAGGACTTGGGACAAAACTATCACTGTTCTTAGGATACACGTCGATGGCGGCAAGATGTATGTGAGCATAGTACGGACTGTTAGTAAAGGAGACAGCCTTAATTGTCTCATCTACGTAAATCTTGACGCCAGCTGACTCGGCAACTATTGTCCTCTTGTGATAAGCCATCGGCAGATGCAGCCCTCTTCAGGTGATCATGGAAATAGATATGACATATAAGAAGGCAAATGTTATTTACTTGCAATAGATGTTAATTATCATAGTCCCTCAAACGGGTACTAATCAATGCTGAGACCGACGTACTGCAGATGATTCGGTAACTATATGTGGAGTTGGGAAGCCAGATGAGTGCCTCAATAGACGAGGAGAAAATCAAGACAACCCTGAAGGAAGCCACTTCACATACATCTGAGATTGAGGGAATCGCGTTGGTCAGCTACGACGGTATCATGATAGCTAATGCATTGCATAATGACTCATCCCAGGAAATGGTTGCTGCCATAACTGCTACATTACTCAACTTGGGTAAACTAAGCGTTGACGTACTCCAACTAGGTAGCCTCGAGCAGGTCTTCATAAAATGCCATGACGGATACATAGTAATAGGGAGAGCAGGAGACGCTAGTGTAATCACGATGCTGGCAAAACGTGAAGCTAAGTTGGGCATTTTAATAGACGAGACTAACCGTGCAGCTGAGGCCGTTCTTAAGCTACAGGAACCGGTCGCCAAGAAGAAGGGCAAGTAAAGAGCTGCTAAGTAGATTTCCGTTCTGTCTTCAATGCTTCAATTAGTCCCTTTATGCTTTCCCTAACTGTCGACTTTAGACCCCTGCCTGATGCAACGTAAATGAAGGAATCAATCGGCAGTCCGGCAATCTCTGCAGCTTTGCTAACTGGAACCTTTCCGTCCTCGTACAATTTCAAGGCTCGTTCGGTCAAGCCTATGTTATATAGCCTGATTCCTAAGAGTGTGAGGAACTTTATTGTTTGGGCTCTGCTTATTCCAAACTTCTCAGCTGCGGAGTCAACAGCTTTTAGTAGAGGAGTTGGGAAACGCGACTTGACAACCACACCATTTGGCATAGATTTCTCGCCTTGACCACAATTGTGGTCATTGTTACTAATATGTTTATCGCTTGGCTAAAGACTTAAATACACCTGCTTCATACTTGAAGCACGCTAAGTAAAGCAGTTCATGATATAAACTGAGAAACATACTTTGTAAGGAAGGGTCACGCGCTATGGCTAAGGATAAAGTCATTGGATTCTTGATCTTTCTCCTCGGACTACTAGTGCTCATCTACTACACGTGGAACGTCCTCGTCGTCGCCTTTTTCGGTAGATTATGGCCAGATTTCTTGTCGTGGTTTCCACACATCACGGAGTGGGCTGCGGTGGGACAAGCCGCACCACCTAGTTGGTATTGGTTCCTGGCGTTACCAATTTGGTTGGCTATGACATTGGTTCTAGTGATTGCTATTTGGATTGGGTGGACAATGTTCACAACTCCACCGCCTGTTCCATTCGAGGAACTTGAGAAGGAAGAGGAGAAGAAGGAGAAGGCTAAGAAACCAGCCAAGAAAGCTAAGAAGTAGGAGTAGGACAATTGCAGATTATCTGCTCTGAGGGCTTGAGGTTCAAGATCTTATGATGTCTTGAACTCTGTCAGATGTTTGGCCTCTGAAATGTCTGTTGCTCCACCCATTTTTTATTTTTTTGATTTCTGCGCTTAAGGTGACGCAATTTGAGTTTAGTCACATTCCCCAGGTTTGTTTTTTCTAAAGAACGTATAGAAGATTAGCGTTGAAGTAGCATACAGGGCGCCACAGATGTAGAATGGCGTTGCTAGGGAGACTGTCATTTCATAGCCGCCGAGGGCAGGACCCGTAGCTCTGGCGACTGCGCCTGCGCTGTTTGTGATACTCAGCGCCGAAGCTCTCTCATTTGTTGGCACTATTCCGCAGATGAATGCTGTCAGGATCGGACTAGACATATTCATCATCGCCGTTCTCAGAATGTAGACAACCCCAACTATTTCGAAGTTTGGAATGTTTGGTAATATTACGAGAAGTATCGTAGCGAAGAATTGCGTCACCACGATGCTCGGAACTGAGCCTACCAGCGTCGCGAGCCAATTTGCCAAAAAGTAACTGGCACCCATTGATAAGTTGATTATCACATACAGCGGTCCGATTTCCCTCTCAGTAACGCCAAATGCGAGGCTAAGCCACAGTGAAAACAGTTGAACGATCATCCCTGCGCCAATTTGAATCATTACTAAAGTCAATGAATATTTGATTATCTTGTTGGCTGACGTGAGTCCTCTATGTTTTCCCCCCTTCGGAGTATTCAGCTTGTCTTCCTTAGGTCTCTGCTCTTCGTGAACAGTCAACATGACTCCCAATGAGGAAACAGCAACGAAGAACAGGATTGTGAATAGAGGGTTATAGGACTCAATGCCTCCATAACCATAATTGTCTCTGAGATAGGGCGGGATCACGCTTGCAGCCGATCCTACGGCTGAGCCGATTGATATTGCGACGTAATTTTGGCTGAAGACTGTGTTCCTTTTTTCAAGTGGGCTCTTGTCAGCAAGCAATGCATTAAATGGTGGACTGGAAATTGCTGACCCGGAGTCAAGAAGGACCAAGCCTATGAGGATTATTGGAACATCGGTGAAGAATATGAGAGGCACGAACCCAACTGCTTGCAGAAACCTTGCAAGAACAATGAACCTCTTCCTTCCAAACTTATCAGATAACATACCTATCGGGACCGCGCAGAGCGCTCCAAAAACTTGACTTATTGTAAACAGTAGACCTATGGACGCGGGGTCCAGTTTGATGAAGTCTTTTCCAAGGTATATTGAGAATGATAGTTGCCGGATACCAAAGATTACAGAAGATATTCCAGCAGACAATTGGAGACGCCGCACGCCCATTGATCCTGCTTGTCGAGCTGGCTCCACACTAACCGTCTCCATGAGAACGCAAAGTCATCACATAACTGTCCCCAGAGGATCCCCTTTCCATCATTAGTCATGTGTCTGACCTGACTGAATCTGTACGTAGAGAAGTCTATAGTTAGGTAAGTGCCCACAATTAAGAGTTGTGGTGTGCTTATTCTGTCTTTCAACTTCAATGATAGAAACGAAAATGGCCTTTTGGAAGCAGGTCACTTGCTATTCGCCGATGATCTGTGCCACCAACTCTCTTGATCTATTCTTCGTATCAAGCTCAATAAAGACAATTTGCTGCCATGTTCCAAGAGTCAACTTGCCCTTAACGAAAGGAACGCTCATCGATGGTCCAATCAATGATGCTCTAACATGCGAATGACCATTCCCGTCATGCCATCTTCTTTCATGTTCGTAAACAGCTTCTTTCGGCGCAATTCGCTCCAAAGCTACCGGGAGATCTTCAAGCAGACCTTCTTCATATTCTATCGTTGTCAGCGCACCAGTTGAACCTTGGACGAAAAGGGTTACAACACCGTCTCGAAGCTTTGATTCTCGAATGGCTTTTTCCACATCTCCGGTCAAATCCATCATGTCTGTTTCACCCTTGCTTTCAACATGGATCAGCTTGGTCACTACATTCATCTCTCACTCAACCCCCTACTGTCAGAATCTCTTTAACAACACACCTGTAAAGACATGAATTTCAAATGTCCTTCACCTCAGATAATTGGGAGGTGACTGACCGACACTGCGATATCCAACTTCACAGCGGCACGGTTGGTCGGTATGGCATGTTGGCCATTGCTACAGTTCAGTGTTTGAAAGCCATGGTCGTAAGAGTTTTAAACTCACCTTATAAATATAAGGTGAAAATATATCTTCTCATCGATAGCGATTCCCGTGGTTGTGGGTAAGTAGCCAAGGAAATCCATAGATGAATATAATAAGAATGGTTCGAATTCCTATTCGTAAGAAGATCCTTTTGACAACTAACAACAACTGATCTCTCTGGGGTGTGCATCTTGAAGGAGTTGAAGCACAATGGCATACTGATTCCGAAATATGAACCCAGAGGATTCTCCATCATCGCAAAAGACAAGAAAAGGAAACTCGACGCCCATCAAGAGGAGATGGCTATTGCGTGGGTCAAGAAACTCGGAACGGACTATGTCAAGGATCCTGTATTCGTCGAGAATTTCTTCAAGGACTTTTCTGAAGCACTGGGAGAAGTCACTCCTCTAAAACCGGAGAATGTCGACTTCTCTGAGATCCAGCACGCGGTTGATAGAGACAAGGCTGCGAAGCTTGAAATCAGCAAAGAGGAAAAGAAGAGAATAGCCTCTGAGCGGAAGGTGCTTCGGGAAAAGAATCGAGACAAATATGGATATGCAACCTTGGATGGTTCTATAGTTGAACTTGGTAACTATGTCGCAGAACCGTCATCCATATTCATGGGCAGAGGAAAGCATCCGCTTCGCGGTCGATGGAAGCAGGGACCAAGTCAACAAGATGTTATGC
>JAHPYV010000155.1 GCA_019058495.1 Promethearchaeati archaeon | reverse complement strand
AGCGTCAATCAATTTCCCTGTTTTCATTGCTCAGTCCTAGAGTTTCTTGTGGCAGAACCACCAGTCGTGGCACTTGTATTCTTCCTTCCTTTTTTCAGCTGCTTCGACATCCTTGGGTGGCGGAATTATCACTTCGTCTCCTATTAGCTCATTGTTCGGCCAGTTGGCAGGTGTAGCAACCTTGTTCTCGTCAACCACTTGTAGTGCCTTCAGTACTCTCAGTATCTCATCGAAATTCCTTCCGACCTCTTGTGGATAGTAAATTATCAGTCTAACTATGCTCTCTGGGTCAATGATGAATACTGCTCGAACCGTGTTGGTTCCCTTGGCAGGATGAATCATTCCGAACATTTCGGCAATCTTTCCTCTATCATCTGCGATTACCGGAAATCGGATTTCGGTATCAAGATTTTCTTTGATCCATTGAACCCACTTTATGTGAGCAAATACTTGATCGATGGTCAATCCAATCAGTTGAGTGTTAAGCTCTGCGAACTGCTCGAACCTTTTCTGGAAAGCTACGAACTCTGTTGTGCACACTGGCGTGAAATCCGCAGGATGAGAAAAGAGTACGACCCACTTCCCCTTGTAGTCATCTGGAAACTTGACTTTTCCTATTGTGGTCTGCGCTTCAAAGCTAGGAGCTTGCTCGCCAATTAGTAGGGGTCTGCGCGTTTCTCCTACTATAGGCCCCATCATTGTCCTGAACATATTTTCGAACGTTATATCGCCTCTACAGAAAATGACTTCACTTAGCTATTAATAATGGATGAATATGCAATATAGCGTGCAACAGAACAATCGTCATGTCTTTAAGACCAGAAGATAGACAATCTTCTCACGTTATTCCTAAATTCATCTAGAACATTGAGTAGTTCAGGGGACGGCGCATGACTTTGTTTGATTGCTTTGACTGCTTGCATACCTAGGACCATGCTCTTTTCCCGTATAAGAACGTATTAACCGCAGAGGCAACAGAACTGATGCAAATAAGTATTAAATAGCCAATCCCGATAATATATGGGTAAGAATAAGTTCGGTGAAAAAAGACAAACCGATTAGATAATTTCGTGGTCTTTGGGGAGTTGTCCGAGTGGCTTAGGGGCGATAACATCTGAAAAGTGGGAAACAGATTTACCCCAAGGCCTGCAGAGCCCGCGATAGGGGTTCGATTCCCAGAGTCTTTCTGTCTCTCGGGGCGAAAGTCCCCTACTCCCCTCCATACTTGCACTTGGAACACCTGGAGAAGTGATTAGCCTTGCCAGATCGTGATGGTTTTTGCGCGTGGAACGCTTGGATATATTGCTCTTAAACGAACCAAGAACCAAAGATTCATTAGATTTGGCCAGACATCAATAATCTTATTTGGTTCATGCTTTTTCAGATTACATTTTGTATCATCACAGCAAGCATTTTCACAATTAGGAATAAGAGGAGTGCGAGTCTGCATTGGTTATTAAAGTCTCAAACACTTTGAGTGCGAAAGTTGAGGAGTTCAAGCCGCTTGAAGAAAAGAAGATTGGAATGTACGTGTGTGGTGTCACTGTCCAGGGTTACGTGCATATAGGTCACGCTAGAACATACATCGCCTTCGACATCATAAAGCGCTACTTGGAGTCCAGGGGATATGATGTCTTCCACGTTCAGAACGTCACAGACATCGACGATAAGATCATTGCCAGAGCTAAGGAACGCGGAGTAGACGCGCTAGATATGGCTGCCGATCTCGCTACAGAAGCTGAAAAAGACCTCGATGCACTCGGAATTGAAAGAGCCGACCTTTATCCCCGCGTAACCGAACACATCCCCGACATCATTGGACTAATTGAACGGTTAATTAAGAAGGGTTATGCATACCAGATCGACGGAGATGTGTACTTCGCTGTCGACAAATTCCCGGATTACGGACACTTGTCTCACCAATCCCCCAGCGAGGTCATGGCTGGAGCCCGCATTGAAGTAGACGAAAGAAAGAGGAATCCCGCTGACTTCGCTTTGTGGAAGAGCGCTAAGGAAGGAGAGCCATGGTTCGAGAGTCCTTGGGGACGAGGTCGACCTGGATGGCACATTGAGTGTTCAGCTATGTCGATGAAGTACCTTGGCGAAAGATACGAGATCCACGGTGGAGGCAAAGATCTCGTTTTTCCTCATCATGAGAATGAGATAGCTCAGTCTGAGGCTGCTACTGGAAAGAAGCCTTTCGTCAAGTACTGGCTCCATACCGGCCTATTGAACCTTCGCGGGGAGAAGATGTCTAAGTCTCTCGGGAACTTCATAACAATCAAAGATCTTCTGAAACAGTGGGATCCAGACGTTTTCAGGATGGCCATAATCTCGGCCCATTACACTAACCCAATAGAGTTCGACAACGAAGTTCTTCAACAAGCTGAAAAGAACTTGACCAGGATCAGGAAAGGGATAGAAGAACTTGAAAAGAAGGCAGCCATGCCAGTAAAGGAAAAACATAACCAAGCTAGTGATGGAAGTTACAGTTCCCAGATCGCGGAGATCGAGAAGAGATTCGTCGAAGCAATGGATAACGACTTCAACACGCCTCAAGCTTTGGTCGCTTTTCAGGATCTTGTTAAACTTGGAAACAAAGCCATCAGTACTGGCGCCGCAGATGAGACTCTGACATTTATACTGAGCTCATTGAAGAAACTAGGAGGCATATTTGGATTCCTTAGAATCGGTGGCGTTTCAACCGAGAAGGAGGAAGAACTACCGGAAGAAGCTGCGAAACTCATCAACGAGAGGGAGGACGCAAGAAAGAACAAGGACTGGAAGAGAGCCGATGAGATAAGAAATCAACTGAGCGAGATGGGTATACTCGTAGAAGATACCTCGAAAGGAGTAAAGTGGAAGCGCTCCAAGAACTAGTCCGAAAATAAGAACATAAGGCATAACTGAAGGGGTTCTAACTTATCTTTGAAGGGAATCTCACTGTTCCTTTCCTTTCGCCCACATTTTTTCGAAGAGAGCAACAAGCAACGTGACAGGTGCTTCACTGTCAGTCCATAATGCTGGTTCATCCTTATTTTATCGCGCTTTTCTCGCTCGCTGAAAGAGCTATTAGCGCTTCCTTCTTATCGAAGACAGCGAATTCTGGTAGGTTCAAGTCCGCTTCATCTCGTATGCTTCTGAATCTGCAGTGCGAATATTCTTTGACTAGCCCCAATGTCTTGGGGGTCAGCTTTGTCAAGATCCTTATCGACAGCCCTTCAGAGATTTTCCCAACATCTAGTAGTCCAAGCGTGTGCAGAAAAGTCAGTGTTCTTTCTCGCACGTAGATTATAGCATCGTTTGTGCTTCGTCGTATCCTTCTGATCTTACTCGTGGTTGGTTCTCTTCCTTGAAGAACCTGAAACTTTGGTTCGGGGGTCGGCAACGATACTTTCCCAAGCGCGGAGATTACTTCGTCTTTCGTTGCTGACAGGGCTTCAACTTTCTGATTCTGTTTGATTATTAAGGAGTCCAAGGCATCAGAGAGAGGTAATGCTTCAAATCTGCTAGGGTGACTTAGTACCTCATCACAGATTCCTTTGCCTTCTAGTTCCTTGAGGTACTTGTAGACATCTGCCTTGGTGATTGTTAGCGCACGGGAGATCTCTGAGACCTCCCTAGATCCATTTCTTAGCAAGTAAAGGTATATCTTGGCCTCTTTTGCCATTAAGCCATAGAATACGAGTTCATTCTCGAAACTCCGAGTTTCCAACTTCATATGCCCTCCAGTGATAGCCCTTCGGTACAAAGCTTCGATCGCAACTCAGCAGAGTCACCAACTACAACCAGAAAATGCAAGACAATAACACCATTACGCGTAGTTCAAGTTCTAATCCAGGCTACTACCTTCATAGATCTCAGGAAAGCCACCATTTTCTTCTCCTTTTCCGCTATGCCTTGGTAGTGTATGATGTGAATTCCTCTCGAGAGGATAATCGTCTGCTTTATCCCAGCTGTCATCAAATAAGACAAGGAATGGGTTAACCATCGACGAGATGTTTGTTACAATAGCTTTGGCTTCTCTGTCTCTAAAGACACCATCCTTCATTCTTGCTGGAGTGGCTCGAATAAGTAATACATTTTCATCGACGATTATTGCATCAGGCAGAACCTCTAACAACGGGGAAGTCATCCACTTCAACTTCAAATTCAGAGCAGATTCAACCTTCGATATGGCATTCCTAATACTCTCTGCTTCTTCAGATTTGGAGACCAATAGAATGCGGACCTCTATCCTCAACTTTTCTTTTTGGCTTTCAAGTATCTTTGAAAAATCGAAGCTCTGTAACATTCCGGCAGAGAAATAGTTCTCTATTGTTGCTGAGTGAAGCAAGACTCTCGCAACTTTTCTGGCACTCATTATCAGCCTTGTTCCTCGCTCCATGCCTGCCTGAGTATCCTTTAGAATTTGAAATCGCTCAGACTCGTCATCCGCCGAATCCACGGGATTCTCTGGTACAGTCCATCCTGATATTAGCTCGTCCTTCTTTTTGATCATGAGATCTCTTCTGATCTCCTCTTGTTCGACGAAGGAACTCAGCGCTTCACTTGGAAGTACGGCCGAGTACTGCTTACTCTTGCCGGCTACAACTAAGGAGAACCCTTTCTTCTCCAATGAGCGAAGGTGCCTGTGAACCTCGGCTCTGGCGACACCACTGACCTCGGATATCTCACTAGGTCTCAGTGGACCCTTAAGAACGAGTGCGAGATAGACCCTGGCTTCGTTTTCGATTAGTCCGAACTCTTTCAGTTTCTGGACTAGGGTGCTCTGATCCATGATGCTGTGTTTCTCCCATTCCCCACATCAATGAGAGGTTGATGGCTAAATACCTTAAGACTTTGGGTTGATCTAACCAAACAAAAGAGGCGAGGTGAAAGTTCAGCATTCACCCTCTTTGCTTCGCAGTCTGTTTTATTTTCTCTCTTCAATCTCTTTGCAGAGCTTCTCGATGAAATCGTTCACCTTCATTGCTCCCAGCACGACATTGTCTCTCGTTCTCGCTGTCACCGTTCCGTCTGCGACTTCTTTGTCTCCCACAACCAAGATGTAGTTCGCTTTCTGAAGGTGGGCATCTCTTATCTTCGCTTCTACTGTTTCGTTCCTCAGATCGGCGTACACTTGTATTCCATTTTCCTCGAGCTTCTTTCTTAGTTCCGCGCATGCTTCGGAGTGTCGTTCGGCGACGTTCAGGATCACTACTTGCAGTGGATTAAGCCAAAGTGGGAACTTACCAGCGTAGTGCTCAATAAGGATTCCCATAAATCGCTCCAAGCTTCCATAGATTGTTCTATGTATCATGATGCAGCGATGTTCCTTCCCGTCTACCCCGACGTAGTTGATGTTGAATCGTTGAGGGAAGTTCATGTCGAGCTGAATTGTTCCGCATTGCCATGTTCTTCCGATGGCGTCCTTGATGTGGAAGTCGACTTTCGGTCCGTAGAAGGCACCGTCGCCAGGGTTGATCTTGTACTTCATCTTTTTGTACTCCAGGGCGTCTTTAAGCCCGTTTGTAGCTTGTTCCCATGCTTCGTCTGTTCCTATTGAATTCTGGGGTCTCGTGCTGAGTTCAACGTGGAAATCGAATCCAAAGATCTTGTATATGTCACCTATAAAGTCAATTAGTCTCGTTACTTCATCTCGGATCTGTTCTGGTGCCATGTAGATGTGAGCATCGTCCTGAGTAAAGCACCTCACCCTGAACAAACCCGACAGTGTTCCAGACAACTCGTTTCTGTGCACTATGCCGAACTCAGCGACGCGAAGTGGTAGTTCGCGATAACTATGTTTCTTCTCATTGTAAACTAGTATGCCTCCAGGGCAGTTCATGGGTTTCACTACGAACTGCGCACCCTCAATTTCCGTAAAATACATGTTGTCTTTGTAGTAGTCCATGTGACCTGAGCGCGTCCATAAGGCACTGCTGAGGATCTGTGGCGTCTGTATCTCAATGTAACCGCGTTTCCTAAGCTCACCCCTCTCAAGTTCTATGAGCTTATTTTTTAAGCCCAGACCGCGAGGCAAGAAGAATGGCATGCCTGGACCTTCTTCGTGTAAACTGAATAGTTCCAGCTCGCGCCCCAGTTTCCTGTGATCTCTCTTCTCTGCTTCCTCAAGCATGTGGAGATAGTCTTTCAGCATCTTTTCCGCTGGGAAAGCGACACCATAGATTCTCTGGAGTTGTGCGTTCTTAGCGTCGCCACGCCAGTACGCCCCTGCCACTTTCATGAGCTTGACCGCACCGATCCTACCCGTGTTCTGAACGTGTGGACCGCGGCAGAAGTCTTTGAATGCACCTTGCTCATAGATTGTAACTTGGTCTCCGCCGAATTCCTTGATTAGTTCGACTTTGTATTTGTTGTCTTTGAAGAGTTCAACTGCCTTTTTCTTGGGTACCACTGTCCTCTTGAACGGTAGATCTGCTTTGATGATCTCCTTCATTTTTGCCTCGATCTTTGCCAAGTCATCTGAGCTGAGTGGCTGCATATCGAAGTCGTAGTAGAATCCGTCCTCAACTGCTGGTCCTACAGTGGGGAGAGCCTTAGGATAAAGATCAGTCACGGCATGAGCCAACACATGAGCTGCTGAGTGTCGCAGTACCTCCTTGCCATCTTTCGACTCAAAAGTGAGGATCTCGAATTTGGAGTCTTTATCAATTGGCGTATTTAGGTCAACTGCTACTCCATCAAGTTTGGCTGCTATGGCGTCCGCGGCGAGTTTGCGTCCTATGTCATTCGCTACCTCTAGAGGTGTTATTGCTTTGCGGTAATGTTTCTTCGACCCATCAGGAAACGTGAGTTCTACAGCCATGTTTTCTTTTCCTTTCTTGGACATGTTTTCATTTCATCTCCTGAACGACCCCAGATAACTCTCCGGCATCTGTTCAAATT